>JABSSF010000135.1 GCA_013214485.1 Rickettsiaceae bacterium
TTAACCATACAAAATCCTTGTTGTGGAAAAAAATTGCAATTCTTGGTTGTGACTTTTAAATTGCCCTGTATTATCTTCAGTAAATTTAAGCTTGATATAAGTATTCTCTTAAGTATAATATTTATTATACTATTTTGCAATCTACGTTATTCACTTGCAGAATCAGTAGCTTCTAATAAAAATATTAAAGGGGATATGAAATTAGCTACCAATGTTAACAAGGTTGATGCTGCAATAGTCAATAAGAATCTTATAAAATTTTATGGGCTTTTTGGTATGGCCCATGTTTCATCTAACAATAACAATTATTATTATCTTAATACTGGTGTACAAGCTGCATTATTTAATTTAATTAGTTTACCAGAAATAGAAGATGTTTCTGCAATTGCTCAAATTAATAAACCTTTTATAGAACAAAATATTCCTTTTGGTTGGTGGATTGAAGAAAGTAAGGTAACTGATGAAATATTAAATAATTTTAATACTGAAAACTATAAGTTTTTTGGTGATGTACCAGGAATGATTTTTAATTTAGATAGTTATGAACCACCTTTACATGCTAGCTCTCCTAACATTGAAATAAAGCAAATAAAGGATTTAAAATCTTTTAAAAAATGGGCTAGTGTTTTAGCAAAATCATTTGGTTTTGATAAAGATACTGAAGATTTGTATTTAAAGATGTTACCACAACATATAAAAACTGGTGATTTTATAGCAGTAGGAGCTTATTATAATGGGCAATTAGTTGCCACAGCATCTATAGTTATTGACGATGATGGAATTGCAGGATTTTATAATGATTCAACCCTAGAACAATATAGAAATAAAGGTATTGCAACAAAGTTATATCATTATAGACTTAAATTAATAAAAAATATGGGTATAAAACAAGCCATAGTACAAACATCACCAATGGCAACCTCACTTGCTAAAAAAGTAGGCTTTACACAAGTTACTAATTATAAGATTTATATGTATGAATAAAAAAATTGTAAGCTATGTTACAATTTTTAAATTGTCCTATTAAGATTTAGTTATTGACATTTTAGTTATTGATGCAGATAATATCATTGATGGCCGTGTAGTTGCATGGATTTTTAATATTTAAGGATTCATGAGGAAAGTCTGGACTCCACATAGATATGATGCTGGATAACGCCCAGCGGTAGTTTATTAGATAAGCTATTAGGGAAAGTGCAACAGAAAATATACCGCCTTTTTAATAAAGGTAAGGGTGAAAAGGTGTGGTAAGAGCGCACCGAGTTTTTAGTAATAGAAACTGCTTTGTAAACCCCATCAGGAGCAAGACCAAATAGGCTTGGTTGAATTTTATATTCCTGGTTATCTATGGCTAGAAATCAAGCGGGTAGGTCGCTTTAGATAAATGGTAACATTTATTTTAGATAAATAACTACAAATAGCTTTTGTTATTACAGAATCCAGCTTATAGGCCATCGTTTAAAGATCAGAAAAATAAATAAGGATTTATTATTATACATGCAGACTCTTTATCATCATCCAATTTGTCCTTTATCACGTCAAATAAGAGTATTATTAAAAGAACTAAATTTAGAATTTAGTATGGTTAAGGAAGATTATTGGCGTGGAAGAAAAGAATTTTTAAAAATTAATCCAGCAGCAACTCTTCCAGTATTATCTATTCCAGATGAGGATATGGAATTAATTGGTAATTATCCGATAATAGAGTATTTAGTTGAAGTTAGGGAAGATTTTTTGTTAATGCCTAAAAGTCATAAAGATAGAACTATGGTACGGCGATATTTAGATTGGTTTAATCATAAATTTTATCGTGAAGTTAGTAAAATCTTAATTGATGAGAAATTAATTCGTTTATTAAGTCATCAAGGTGGGCCACGTACTAATTTTTTAAAAGCTGCCAAAGCTAATTTAGCAGAGCATTTAAAATTTCTTGCTAAAATATTAGATCAGGGTTCTTCTTATCTAATTTCAGAAAAAATATCTTGTGCTGATATTGCAGCAGCATCTCATATATCTGTAATTGATTATTTTGGTGAAATTAATTGGGATAGTTGGCCAGCTATTCGTCATTGGTATGCGATAATTAAATCACGACCAGCTTTTCGTCCACTACTTCAAGATCAAATTGCAGGATTTACTCCACCAAAACAATATTCCGATTTAGATTTTTAAATATATGACTGCTAATTAAGCTTCTAATTCCTTTTCAAGCCTCTTACTTAATGTGAAAACTTTATCTTTTGATAAGCCAGTATATTTTATTACTTTTTCAGTAGATTCTTGATCCTTAAGCATCATTATTGCCACTTTTATAGCTTCTTCTTGTTGCCCCTCTTGTTTACCCTTTTCTATACCTTTTTCTATACCTTTCTCTATACCTTTTTCCATACCTTGATTAAACACATAATCTTCAACTGCTTGATTATCTCTAATTCTTTTTATTTCACGCTCATATTTATCAAGCTGTTCTTCAGTCCAGTTGAATGCGGCAAGTTCATCATAAGCTCTTTTTATTACCAAATCTGAGCCTATTATTTTTTCCAATTCTTTAGGGTGTGTCTTTTCTGCATGTTTAAAGAAGTAACACCATTTTTCTATCATGCTTGAATCTTTATTAACATTAGCTATATTAAATTTCTGTAATTCAATAAAAATAAAATTTAATTGACCTAAATCATTTTCATAGGTTTTAGTATCTAAAATAGCATGATCTGATTTATACGCTTCTTTTTTGTGAAATAAAGTTGTAGCACTGATTGCTATGAAGATTACCTTTTTTAAGTTTCTGTATAGACCATCTGCTTTTTGACCTTTATTTAGTTGGCGAAAATAGGCTTTTGAAGCGTAATAGACTGCTCTTTCTTCAAATCCTTGATGTGGTGATGCTTGCATTTCAACAACAATTTGCTCACCTTTTTCGTTTTTGCATAACACATCAACTATGCTTTCTTTTTTTATTATTACGTCTGGATCTAGGATTGGTGATAAGAACGTAACTTCTTTTATCGCTAATTTACCAGATAATCCTAGAACATCATTGATAAAATGAATTAATATATCCTTATTTTTTTCTGTTCCAAATATACGACGAAAAGCTACATCGTTTTTTGGATTTAGATAAGCTGCAGCAATGATCATAACTTATTTTACCCTCTATATTTTTACTTATAATTGTACTATAACATTCTTTGAAGTTAGATTCCAGCCCTATTTTTAGTTTTTTTTTATTCTTTCTATGAATCCTTGGTATAATCTTAGATTCGAATTAACTTCGTAATGATTGGCTATATTTCTTATCCTCTAGTTCGCATGATGATGGTGTCGAGAGTAATTTATTTAGTTACAGCTTTTTCGGGGATAGTTAGCTATAACTTTGCTTTCTTACGTTAATTATTTATAGTCATTTCGATTGACAAGTGTATAATTTAAAGGAGTGATCAATAGTTTGTTGTAGTGTATCAAATTGTGAGAT
>JABSSF010000136.1 GCA_013214485.1 Rickettsiaceae bacterium
AATGAGTCATTTAAAGGAGAGTGGAATTACATTATAAAACCTATTAAATATTAAAGTTATTTTTGCAAGCTTCCATAATCGTAAAAATACATTTCTTTCTGTGTATCGTTAGTAAATTTTTGTAGAGCTTTAATTAGTCTTTCGTTAATAAAATTTTTGTCCATTTGTAACGACAATAAAACATTGATTGTGTCAATAAATGTTTTAGCTGGTTTAAGTAAGGATATTGATTCTAGACTTACTTGTTGATCGTCATTATCTGAGTTCTTGTTATTTTTATAATCTTTTAAATCCTTTTCTTTACCATCATCTTTATCCTTATTTTTGACATTATGGTTATTTACTTTTGAAATATAAAAATTGCTGTTATGTATAGTGACTTTCTCTTGTAGATTAAAATTCCAATGCTTAGGTTTAAAATATATAGCTGTTTGGTAAGTATAAACCGTATTGTCATTATAAATCATTCCCCATTCTTTGAATAACTCAAAGCATTTGCTGTTTAAACTCTGATTAGATGATAAAGTCATTCCTATACTATTATCGTTACTACTAAAATATGCCCCTTGATTGTTTGAATCATTAATATCAAATTTATCTGATGGGTTTGATGGGGTGATAGACAACACCTTTCCTTTTTGAACTAAAACATTTTGGGACATTAAGCTTTGGAATTCACTGGATAAATTATTAGACTCATACAATTTTTTAAGTTGTAGACGTGCTATATCACAATCTGTTTGTGTCTTAAATTCAAAGTTAACTACAGGTATTATTTCTTTATCTACAAAAGTTTTTAACTTAGAATTCCAACCACTTCTGTTATATCCTATATCTTTTTGGTTACCATTTGATACATAGAAATTTTCAAGATAGTTTTTTTTTGACATAAAATTCCTCCATTTATAATTGTTATTAAAATTTAAACTAGCTTAATTATGATTAAATAATAATAGTTGCTTTACGTCAATAATTATTTTTTAATTATTACTGTTTTGCTAACAGCATAACCTAAATAACAGAGTCTAATTGTTAGACTTCTTTCAAAAAAACTGGATTTCTGTTGTACCTTGCTGTGGGTTATAACAAGGATTGTAAAGCTATGGCTTGTTGACGAATTATCCCAGGAACTTGATTACTATGAGTGATTTTATGTAGATTTTCTTTAGCTAAATCTATTTCCTCAGTTTGCTGATAGAAGAAAGCTTTTAGTAAAGTTGCAGTATAATAAAATACTTGTTTCTCATCACTAAAATATTGCATGTAATTTCTTGCTTTTATTTTTTCAGTGTCGCTTAAATCTTTTTTAGTTAAAGCAACATTAAGCCACAAAATACGTCCATAAGCAGTAGTAATTTCATGATATATATTATTTGCAATAATTGTTTCTAAACTGCTCATTGCTCCATCTAGATCATTACTAACAATTTTATAACTAACTAATCTTAAATCTGCTAGCTCAGCTTGTCTGTTGTTACTAGTGGTAACTAGCTTCTCTAAGGACTGCGTAATCAATTTTTGATCTTGATAATTATTAGTAAGTAAACTAATTAAAATACTACCTACTTCTTTATTATGAGTTAATGTCTTATGCTTGTTCCAATTATATAATCCAATAGCAATTGTTGCAATTATCGATATAATGACTATTATTGGAAATGTTTTTTTAAAAAATAAATAACGCTTTTCGTCTTTAGCATCATTTAATACTTCATCTAAAATATCAGACACTTATATAATCCATTTTTAGTTAAATTCCTCTTAGAGTTTAAATTTCTTATCTAGCGACAATTAAATTTATTTACAGCTTTTTGTGCTTCACTTTTCAAATAATTTGGCCGCTCAGGAAATTCATTATCTAGTTTTTGCAATATTTTACAAGCTTGATCATATCTTTTCATATACCCCAAAGAATAAGCTAATTTTAATAAAGAATTAGGGGCTTTTTCATTATTACGATATTCCTTATACCCTTTTAAATAATATATAGCAGCTCGTTGATATAAACTACGATGGTAAAATGTTTCTGCATACCAAAAAAACGCATTGCCTACTAAATCGCTTTCTGGGTAGTTATCTAAAAAGTTTTTGAACTTTATTTCAGCTTCATCATATTTTTTTTCTTTTAAAGTAGCTAAAGCTATGTCATACTCACGACGATCTTGTTTGTATTCTCCTGATATTTCACCATACCCAGCTGTATTTCCAGTATTTGGAATGCCTTCAACTCCAAGATCTCTAGGCATATTTCCAGGAGGTGAAATATTTGGTGAAGCAGATATAGCCCCTTCTTGGTGTGCAGGACTAATTTTTAATTGTTTTGTATTATGTAGTTGAGTTTTTAGATCATGTACATCATTTTCTAATGCTTCTAATTTATCAATTATACTTTTTATTTGCTCAGTATGCTTATTTATCGTTGGAGCATAATTATTGCCTGCAACACAAGTAGTTGCATAACAAAGCATCATTGTAGCAAGAAGCTTTTTAGCCATTAAATTTCTAGTCTTAATATTAAAAATAATGTTGATAAAATAATCAATAAACTAGCTAATGTCAAATATCAAATACCATTTTAGCTTATCTTAGTGTAACTTATAATAAGAATTTTGTAAATAAATACCAAGTAGTTTACCTCATTTCAAATTACCTTAAGTAAAAATTTATTGTAACATACAAAAATCCCAAAAATTTTCTATGACAGGGACTTCAACAATATCTGATAATGAATTTGTTTTTTCTTCGTAATAAGTAATAGCTTGTTTTAGCTCATATATATCCTCATTGTAATAGCTTTGTATTATTTCTTCTAATATACTAGGAATTACTATTTCATCATCATCAAAAATTTTTAGGCAATATCCTGAAATAAGATATCCATATTTTGTCAAAGTCTTTGTCGCGGTCTTTTTAGCATTTTCTGTAAATTCTTGAGCAATTGAACTATTGAAAATAAGATATTTTTGAGTACATTTACTACATAAAAATGCTGTTTCTACATCTAATGTATTATACTCATTTTTCTTTATTATTTTATATATTTTGCTGATATATTTAGTTAGTGTATGTGACAATGAATCATCTTGCATTTGTTTAAATATGAAATCTAAAAATATAATAGATTTTTCTGTGTGTTTTTTCAGTTTTAAATCATACTTAAGAAAGTTTTGTATATCCCATGAATTAAGTTTTATATTTTCTGGATACTTTAAAACTAACTCAACTAACTTTTTATTGCCCTCTAGAATAGAAATACATATGTTTAACATTGTTGGTTTAAAACCATTATTAAGCATTAATTGGGTTATATTTAACTTGTCTGTTATTGAAAATTTGCTGCGCATAAGTGTATGAAAATCATTGCTATTAGGAAACTAGCAAAAATAACTTTAATATTTAAAAGTATAGTGCTATGATCTGATGTAATGGCACATTTAAGAAAA
>JABSSF010000137.1 GCA_013214485.1 Rickettsiaceae bacterium
TTTCTTAAATGTGCCATTACATGAGATCATAGCACTATACTTTTAAATATTAAAGTTATTTTTGCTAGTTTCCTAAAAACTCTGATAATCCCAAGATTCTTATTCTTGGTGATAGTCATGTTCATAACTATTCTTATAGTTTCATTAAAGGAAAGGTAGATACATTAACTATTGCACGTCCAGCTTATCTACCATTTATTAATTATGTAAGTTTTAATACAAATGCATTTTCAAAGGATGAGCGATTAAAGGCAATGCTTCGGTTAACTCATGATTACTTAGGTAAAATAACTAAAGATGTGAAATATGTAGTTTTATCAAGCAGAGGAACTTTATATTTTACAGGGAAGAATTTTATAACAGACCCAATGCCAGGTTTAACAGGTGATGGATGTGTTATAACAACTATAAATAATACTGATCAAGAACCAACACAACATAAAAGTGAAGAATATTTTGTAAAAGGATATGTTGAGTTAATTAAGTTTTTAATTAGTAAAGACAAAAAAGTGATATTTGCAATAGATGTACCAGAATTTGGATATCATTCCAAAAAATGTATAACCAGGAATATTAGTTTATCCAAGAAAAAAACTCATAGCTGTGTAATGGATAGAAATGTTGTAGATAAAAGGCAAAAAAGATACTGAGAATTAATCGCTGAAATCAAAAAGCAAGTTCCATCATTACTTATTTATGATCCAACAGATGTTTTTTGTGATGAAAATTATTGTTATGCTAAAAAAGATCTAATATATTATGCAGATTTTGATCATTTAAACTCTGCAGGAGCAGAATTATTAATAAAAGACTTTAAAGAATGGTTTAACAAAAACGTTGCTCCTTTTGAATCTTTAAAAGAATAGCTATTGTTGCAATTTAAAAAATTCCTCTTGAAAATTACAAACCTATAATATAATATCTGATCTGGTGCTGAAATCACCATTTTTGTACAACCGGTCACCCCTCTCGACAGTAGTGGGCAATAAGGCATGTTATTTGCGTGTCATATTAATCTTATTTATCCAGGATTCTAATGTCGGGAGGGGTGGCAAATACAAAACCTATTTTTTAGGAAATAGCCCTGCACGTATCGTTGTAAACGTGATTTCAGCTCCCGACACCTTAATATATTGCTTATCCATAGTTCACTTATATTTAGGGCGTCGTATTTATTTAACAATTTATAAATATAGGAACTTAGAAATGAATAATAAAATTAATTATCAATTATTTTTAAATAACTTTGGTTATAATGTAAAATATTATCGCATCAAAGCTGGACTAACTGAAATGGAACTTGCTGGACATTTAATGCTAACTAGAGAATATATTATGGATATAGAAAATGGAGAGACTTGTAATGTCAGCTTAATAGATGTGTTTCAAATAAGTAATATTTTGAATATTTCACCCAATTTGTTATTTAAAACTCAAATTTAAGATTTAAAAACTAATTTAACTAATACTATTTTAATTTTTTTTCACTTTTGCTCTTATATAGTAAACAATATTTGGTATAAACACAAAAATAGCAAAAACTATTATAGCAAATTTTACTATAATACTGCTATGTAAAACTAATTTATTAAAACTAATAACGGGCATAGCTTTAGCAAAAGCAATCACAATAATAAGTGATATTATTGCTGATATAACATTCATTTTTATTTGTGTATTTTTATGATCAATTGTTACATATTTTAATGATAGATAAAGTCCTATAAATGTTCCTATCGACATTGGAAGCATTAAGGGCCAAGTAAAATTTAAAGACACTAAACTATATAATATAATCATTGTTGCAAGTAATAACCATAATTTTTGCATGTTTCTTCTAGAATAATCAACAGTCAATTTTGCCAGTAAATATTTTTCTGCAATGTATAAAGTAAATATTCCAATTATAACTCCTGCAATTACATCATATATCGAATGAACTCCAAGATAAACTCTGGAAATAGCAATCAATATAATTGGTAGTAAATATAAAAATTTCAAATAATTATATCTATTACCTTTAAGAGAATGCTTCCATATAGCGAACCAAAAAACTGTAGCTACCTGTACATCGCCACTTGGAAAACCAAAAGAACCATCATTAATAACTATCAAATGTAAAGCTGAGTCTGGACGTGGTATTTGTAATAAATTTTTTAAGATACAATTTAATATTGTGGCAAAAGGAACTAAAAAACCTAACGAAATAAATAATTTATTAGCTGGCTTTAACCAATAACCAACAGCTATAATAGTTACATAAAAATAACCACTAGCAAAAAATGGCAAAATCTTAAATATAGAAGTTAATAAATCGCTCCGCCATTGTAATATAAAATTAGGATCTAGCATCAATATTCGTTCTCAGTATATATTTTTACTTATATTATAATTTTTTATCTAACTAAAGAAAATATAATATTTACTAATTATAATATTTGTATAAATCCATTTATAATGGCAACAATACAAAATGTCCAAAGAATAATTGCTGATACATATTTAATGCGATCAATCCAAGCTGCTGGAAGCTTATGTTTTATCTTTAAAATAATTCCCCCTAATATAAGCCACCAAGTCATACTACCAAAAAATATACCTTTTTGTGCCTTTGTTAACAGTCCCATATAATATTATAAATACAAAAAAAAGCTTGCATTGTAAGCTTGGCAGCGACCTACTCTCCCGTGCCTTAAGACAAAGTACCATCGGCGCTATGAGGTTTCACTTCCGAGTTCGGAATGGAATCGAGTGTTTCACTCACGCTAAACCACCAAGCTAACAATACAAGCTTTAATATAAAATAATCTTGAAGCTTATATCCGTCAATAAAAATAAAACTAAAATACTAATTCATCTATCTTTTAAAACATTTTAGTTTCTTAAAAGATAATTGGTGTAAATTTTATGCTTAACATACAAAATTAACACTACATACAATCGTATAATCTTATCAGCAAAAAAATAAACAATCGAGCTATTAGTACCAGTTAGCTTCACATGTTACCATGCTTCCACACCTGGCCTATCAACGTGGTGGTCTTCCACGGCTCTGATAGGGAAGTCTAGTTTTGAGGTTGGTTTCCCGCTTAGATGCATTCAGCGGTTATCCATTCCGTACTTAGCTACCCAGCGGTGCCGCTAGCGCGACAACTGGCACACCAGAGGTACGTTCTTTCCAATCCTCTCGTACTAGGAAAGAGTCTCCTCAATCATCCTACGCCCACACCAGATAGGGACCGACCTGTCTCACGACGGTCTAAACCCAGCTCACGTACCACTTTAAATGGCGAACAGCCATACCCTTGGGACCTTCTCCAGCCCCAGGATGTGATGAGCCGACATCGAGGTGCCAAACCTCCCCGTCGATATGAACTCTTGGGGGAGATCAGCCTGTTATCCCCGGAG
>JABSSF010000138.1 GCA_013214485.1 Rickettsiaceae bacterium
GTACAGGGCTTGGACTTTCAATTTGCCAAAGACTAGTAGCATTATTTGATGGTGAAATTGGAGTAGAAAGTGAAGTAGGTAAAGGTTCTGATTTTTGGTTTACAATGTTGCTAGAAGTGTCAACTAAAGAAAAAGTTGAGTCTAGTGAAAAAAGTAATGTAGATAAGAAAGTAATTAAAAATACGGTTAAAAATGCTAGAGTATTAATGGCAGAAGATAATCGTATTAATGCAGAATTTGCCAAGGAAATGTTAGAAAAGCTTAATTGTGAGGTAGTTGTAGTAAATAATGGTAAAGAAGCAGTAGATATATTGCAAAAAGATAGAAACTTTGCAATGATATTTATGGATTGTTTAATGCCAATTATGGACGGTTTTGCAGCAACGCAAGCATTGCTTGATGAAGAGAAGAAGAAAAAATTAAAACATATTCCGATCATTGCATTGACTGCAAATGCAATGAAAGAAGATAGAGAAAATTGTTTAAAAGCTGGTATGGATGATTATTTACCAAAACCAGTAAAACAAAAAGATTTTGCAGAAATGATTAGTAAATGGGGAAAGAAAGAAGGAGAAAAAAAATGAATGATGATCCTGAAGTTATAAATATGAGTACTGTTATGGAAGCTCAAGATGTAATGGGTGAGGAACGTTTTGCAAGTTTGGTAGAATATTTTCTCAAAGACAGTGAAACTTATA
The DNA here is from genome assembly GCA_013214485.1 of Rickettsiaceae bacterium. Classification (GTDB taxonomy): domain Bacteria; phylum Pseudomonadota; class Alphaproteobacteria; order Rickettsiales; family Rickettsiaceae; genus JABSSF01. The sequence goes on from JABSSF010000138.1 coordinate 699, forward strand.
TAAGTGAAATAGAAGCATCTTTAGAAGAAGAAAATATTAAAGGAATTATTGCTCCAGCTCATACTATAAAGTCTTCAGCAAAGCAACTTGGAGCTGAGAGAGTCTCATTAGTTGCAGAGCAAATAGAAGAAAAATGTAGAAATTTTCTTGAAAAATCAGAAGTAGAAACTACAAAAGCTGAAATTATTACAGAGTCAAATATAATGTGTGAAGAGTTACGTAGTGAATTAGAAGCAGCAGCGGAGGAATTAACTGAAATTTGTCAACAAGGATTTTAGAAAATCATTAATTTATTATGACTACAATAATCAGCAAAATATATAAATTTAAAATTCTTTTATTGCTTTGTTGCTTAATTTTATTTTTAACCACAGGTTGTTTTCCTGTTGAGACAACGAACATATATAATCGTAAATTAACATCAGTAAAGTCAGTATCAAAACCAGTATATTTAAGTGTCCCTAATACTAAAAAAACTACATTCTATTTTATACTTAGTTATAATAGTCGAGATTGCTTATACAGGATACATGTTCATTGGAGGAATCCAAAGAGTAAGGAATTATTATTTGATGGACGAAATTCAACATTAAAATTCTTAGTTGATAATAAAAAGCTACTTAAATTTTATCCTGAGAAACATCCAAGAGTTACGAAATATGATCTTGATAGTAACGGTCATGAAGAGGAAGCAGTTTTTGTATTAAATAATAAGGAGTTTTACTTATTAGCTGAGGCAAAAAATGTTGATGTGGAATTGAGCGGCAGATACATAACGATACATGCAAAATTTAATGTTAGAAATACTAAAAAAGCCTTCCAAGACTTCGCTAAGGAGTGTAATTAATTATAAAATGCAAAAGTGATAAAAATGGTAACAATATTTTCTATTGCCTAAAAATTGTGCAAAGTAATCTTCAGTTTTAATTAATATAGTTCCATGATTTAGTATGTAAACTTACCCACATTAAATGTGGATAAGTTAAAATCAAAAAAGTAACTCTTATAGTTTTTTTTAAAAAAAATATAATAAATTCCTTGTTCTTGTTTTTTATTTTCATACTTGATTATATTTTATTATTTCATATTATTAATTTGCAATATTCCGATGATGAGAGTATTACAAGATTTAAATTAATTAGTTAGGTAATAGAGATATATAGCAAATATGAATAAAGATAATTTTTATATTACAACACCAATTTATTACGTAAATGATGTGCCACATATAGGTCATGCATATACAACTTTAGCTGCTGATGTCATTGCTAGGTTTATGCGTTTATCTGGTAAAAATGTAATGTTTTTAACTGGTACTGATGAACATGGTCAGAAAGTAGAAAAATCAGCAATGAAAGCTGAGATAGAGCCACAAAGATTTGTCGATAAAAATTCGGCAAGTTTTCGACAGTTATTCCAGCAGATGAATATTTCGTATGATGATTTTATCCGTACTACAGAAGTTCGTCATAAAAAATCAGTAGCAGCTATTTGGCAAAAATTAATTGATAATAAAGCGATATATCTTGGTAAATATTCGGGATGGTATTGTTTGCCTGATGAAGCTTTTTATAGTGAATCAGAACTTAGAGAAGATGGTAAAGCTCCAACTGGGGCAGATGTGGAATGGGTTGAAGAACCTAGTTATTTCTTTGCCTTGTCAAAATGGCAGGATAAATTATTAGAATTTTATGAAAATAATCCAGATTTTATTAAGCCTGAATCAAGACGAAATGAAGTTATTAGCTTTGTTAAATCTGGGTTGCATGATTTATCTGTTTCTAGAACTAGTTTTAAATGGGGGGTTTCAGTACCTAATGATTTGCAGCATGTGATTTATGTTTGGCTTGACGCTCTTACTAATTATATTTCAGCAGTTGATTATCCAGAAGATACTGAAAAATTTCAACAATTTTGGCCAGCAAATGTCCATATTGTTGGTAAAGATATATTAAGATTTCATGCAGTATATTGGCCAGCATTTTTAATGGCATCAGGAATAGAGTTACCTAAAACAATTATTGCTCATGGTTGGTGGACTAATGAAGGGCAGAAAATTTCTAAAAGACTAGGTAATGTTATTGATCCACTACAGTTAATTGCTGAATTTGGTTTGGATCAAACTCGTTATTTATTAATGAGAGAGGTGATTTTTGGCAATGATGGTAATTATTCTAAAGAAAGTTTTATTCTGCTTAATAACAGTGAGTTAGCTAATAAAATAGGCAATTTAATGCAGCGAACTTGTTCTTTCGTTTATAAAAACTGTGATGCAAGAATACCAAATGTAAACACAGAATTTATTGATTCAATATATAAAACGGATCTATTTATAAAATTAGCTGAAATTATTAATAATAACCTATCATTAATGCAGGATTATAAAATTAATAGTGTTTTAGATAATATTATTTATATTACTGAACAGGCTAATATTTATATAGATAAAGAAGCCCCGTGGAATTTAAAAAATACTGATCAAAAAAAGATGCAACAAGTGCTTTATTTATTATTAGAATTATTGCGTTATATTGCTATAATGTTACAGCCCTTTATGCCTGATAGTGCTGGTCATATGTTAGATCAATTAAATATAGCAAAGGATAATAGAGAATTTAAGCATTTAAATAAAGATTTTGCGATAAAGCCAGATATGAAAATTAACAAACCGACTGCAATTTTCCCGAGGTTAGATAAAT
>JABSSF010000139.1 GCA_013214485.1 Rickettsiaceae bacterium
CGTTGATAAATAGTTTAATCTATATTATCATTGGCGTACATACCATCATTGCGAGAACACTTGTGTTCGTGGCAATCTACCGCCTTGAAAGTCAAGTAGAAAATATATGTAATTAAATCAAATCTGGATTATCACGCCGATATAAAATCGGCTCATAATGACGGGTTTTTAGAATTTATCAAACCTAGACATAGTTACTCCACAAAAATTTAATCAATCTTGTCATCGAATTACGTAACCTTTACAATCGCGGCGATCCAGATTTGATTATATTCTAGGAAATGTCATCATTATCAGGATTATTGCCTATTTCTATAACTTCTTCTTCCTGATCATTACTATTATGGTTACTAATAATAATATTATTTATAGTTGACTGCTCATTTGGATTAACTATTTGTTTAAGTTTAGTAATATGACTTTCTAAGTTAGATAATTGCAATATTAAATTACCAGAACGACCATAATAAAGCCTTCCTATTATATAGCATAACTCTTGTGGCAAGTACTTATCACAAGAAAATTCTTGCAATATTCCTTTACAATATCCATTAATTAGCTTTTCGTTTAAAACTATTTTTAAAATATCATTTACATTTTTGACTACATCTTTTTTTTGTTCGTCATTAAGCTGTTGATTAGCATAACTATTACACAAAAATGATATTTTTCCATTCATCTCAGAATGCGATACTTTACCTTCATTGTAATCGCTATTATTTATTAATTTAAAACTTTGTTCTATTAACTTTTCTGTGCTAAGAGCGAACTGATCATTGGGATTAACTATTATTCCAGAAAGAGTTTTAATATAAAAATTGTATAAATTTATATTCGCCTGGTTTTCTAAATGCGATATTAAACAAGATAAGTCGTAATTATAAGGAGTTACTCCGTTTTTAAAAATTAGTGTAACTAAATCTAGATAATTATTATACACTGCCTGGGTAAAGTGTCTGTTGTCTAAAGACAATTTGTCATTATCTTCATATAGCTCCTTTACTAGATCTGTATTTCTAATTTCTATACATGACTGGAAATTACCCTGACTTGGAATATAACCAACTTTTAGCATTTGTTTAAATAAATCTATGTAATTTTTAGATATAATTTGAGAAACAGTACTATCTATAACATAAGAGTTGTCACTATATAGTTTTGAGCTGAAAAATTTATCAGATTTTTCTAAAACAATCATTGCTATATCGTGATGTTGCTTAGAGTCTATAAGAACTTTATTTAAAACCTCTGTAATAGTGTAGCTCGTTAGTTGATAGCCAACATTAATTATTTCTGTGATTAATTCTATAGATATGTTTTTAAATAACATATCCCGAAAAGTGCAATCGAAAGAACAATCATCATTTAATTTTTGACCGAAGGTATTACCATGTTTTTTTAAAACCAACATAGCTAAATCTGCACACTCAACTTTAGATAAAAAATCTTTAAATTGCTCAACTGTTGGAACATATCCAGCATTAATCAGTTCTTTTATTAGCCCTATTTGTTTTTTAGAGTATCTACTATGGTAGTGAATATAACAGTTGCTATTACTATTTAACTGTTTAACTATAGAATCAATATATTTGTTTAAAACCAACATAGTTAAATCTACATATTCATCAACATCATCATCATTCCATGGAAAGCACTGCTCTAAAATCCTTACGCACGAAAAGTCATCTGGTTTACAATCTGCTTTAATTAATTCTACTACTAGTTTTATAAATTTTTTTTCATTAACTGCATTAGAAAAAAGGTAATGAAAATCATAATCATTATTTAGTTGTTTACTAAAAGACTTACCATATTTTTTAACAAACTGTATTGCTAAATTTATTTTTTTATTATCCCTCAAATCGAAAAAATATTTTAAATCATTAATGTTAGCAACATAGCCAGCATTAATTATTACATCAAACAAGTCTTGATCTATATTTTGCCCTAACTTACTAAAAGATATAATATCACCTAAATTTTTTTGTACAAGAGTAGGACCAAGCTCTTTTATACTTTTTATGGCCAACTCCTTATTAGTATCCAGAAGCATTGTGAAACTATATTCATTTGGGATATAGTTGTTATTAATTAACTGCTTAACTAGATCGAAATATCCATTATTCAAAAGTTCTATTAAATCATAATCTCCAAAAACATATCCATTATTAATAAACGCCTCAACTAATTCTTTATTCATATCTGCTAAATTTAAATGATGGAAACAATTATCATTATTAAAGTTGTTTACAATAAGAGAACCATGTTTTTGTAACGCTAGGAGAGCCAAATCTGGATGATGATCTTTCAGTAAAGAAAAACCTTGAATATCAGGAATATAGCCATTATTAATCAATTCTTCAATGATTTCTTTATCCATATTTATTAGGTGATAGTAATATATATTTAAAGAATTTATTTGATCATGAGAATATTTTTTTATTGCCTGAGTGGCTAAATCTTTATAACCATTTTGGATAATTACTAGTAAATCATGCTCTTTGATCACACAACCAGTATCAATTATTTTTTCTACTAAATTTTTGCGTTGCTCAAAATCTACTGCATCTTTATTAAATGATAACGTATTACGAATAAACCACGAAAACTCCTCTGAGTTACTTAACTCTTGGACTAAAGAACTACCTTGCTTTTCTAGAACCTTTAATGCTAAATCTACCCATTCACGTACAAGTATTGTAAAGTTGTCTCCATTGAATTTATAGCCAGCCTTAATCAATTTTTCAGCCAATTCTCTGTCATACATATAATTATTAGCCATATCACTAGCTAATGTTATATATCCTGTTTCTACAGCAACAGAAATGTTTTTAATAGTTGGAAAATAACTTGACCTACTTATTTGTCTTGCTAATGCTGTATAACCATGTTCTATTAATTGAGAAAATTGATCCTCAGTTACTATTATTGATAAATTTCCACTATTAGTTTTTAGCATATTAATAGCTAAATCTGCATATTTTTCTCCATATTCTCTTTCTTGTATTACATAGTTAATAGTTTCTTCCAAAGAACCCCCTATAGGTACAAAATAACCTGAATTTATTATTGCGTTACCTAATTCTGTATATCCTGTTTTTAATACAAATTGACAAAACTCCTCTATATCAATATTTAGCGCTAAACTACTATTTTTTTCTAACATCTGAATGGCTAACTGTGGATATTCCATTGTTAAGGCATAATAGAAATCTCCTACAGTTGGAACATAATAATCTGTTGCAATAAGTTCACTTGCGAAAGCAATATTTTTCTTTGATATCTGATATCAGGGCAATTTAAAAGTCACAACCAAGAATTGCAATTTTTTTCCACAACAAGGATTTTGTATGGTTAAACATTTC
>JABSSF010000014.1 GCA_013214485.1 Rickettsiaceae bacterium
TTTTAAAGAGAGCGATCTTGATGATTGTAATCAGAATTTTAATTCTACAGATGATATATTAAATGAAATATTGAATGATGTTAATATATTAACTACTAGTACCAGCAGTAGTTCAAGTAATGTTAGCGTTAGTGGTGATGATAGTAATATAAGTAGTAAACCACAAAATCCTAATGATGATGATTGTAATGACGGTACTGTATTTTTAGGATATTTTAATTGAATTTTTTAGCCTTTTCCATTCGGGAAGGGCTTGTTTTATCCACAGATATTGCGTTAGAATAGTAGTCTTAAACCAGCCATTTTTTTGATATTTACGAGCACTAGTATAAATTTTTGCATCAAGAGGCTGTAAATTTATCCCATTCTGACGTGCTCTCCAAACGAAGACATGATCTTCTCCATAAGGAAGATTATCAGGAAAACCACCTAATTTATTAAATATAGTTTTTTTAATACAAAAACCCTGATCACCGAATGGAACACCTAATGCACGGGAACGGAATAAAGCTCCCCACTCATTAAGCTGCATTAAAGGTGTAGCATCATTTAGGAAAGCTAAATCGAAAAATAGTAAACTATCAGGATTGTGATTTAAATATTTATATAAAACATTATAGCTATTTTGCTGAAACCTAGAATCAGCATGTAGAAACCATAAATATTTGCCAGTAGCTACTCTAGCGCCGCTATTCATATGCTCAGCTCTACCTGGTGGAGCAGTGATTATCTGGACATTTTCCTTAAATTGTAATGAATTTTTGATATTAGCTGCATCTTGATTATTGGTTATAAATAAGATTTCAGTATTATTAGGTAGAGTTTTAAGATCCTGAATTAAAGGCTTATAAATATTTTCTCCTGGTGCAAGGGGGATAATTACTGAAACTTTTGGCCTATTTTGTTTTTCCTTAGCAAAAATTTGAAAATTATAAATTAAGAAAGTTAAAGATAAAAAAGTTAAAGTAACAAATTTTATATTGTTCATTTAAATAGATTTTTCATTCATTTAGTTTGTATAATTAAATAACTTAAAAATAGGAAAAACATCATCATGAGCAGTTTTACCTATGTGGTAATCCTCAAACCATCATCGTGAGTCACCAACGGTGACGTGACGATCCAGATTTGATTTTATTACATACATTTTTTTCTGGATGTTAACTCACATAAATATTCTTGAAGGTGACGGGTTTGTACTATTTCTTCTCCATTTCTAGGTTATTTAATTATATAGACTAAAATAATTTTGATTAGAGAACAATTAATTATAAATGTTTTACTTTAATTATTTTAATGTTTGATGCTCTATGGTATTTTAAACTAGTTACATTTATGTAAAGGCTAGGTATAGATTATGTAGGAGAAACTTCTGCAATTTGTAATGATTGCTGTATAGTATTATAACAGGGGCGTATCTTGTTGAGACAAACTTAAGTTAAAAATACCTTTGGTTTTGAAGGTTTTTTCTTATTCTTGCCTTTTTTGGTTTTAGAGCTTTTTTGATCAAAGAATGTAGTTTGTATATAATCTTCTATTTCTGAGTTCATATCATCTATTTTATCCCGAAAAAAATGATCTGCTCCAGGAATCATAAGATAATCAACGTGAATGTTTTTTTGCTTAACTAATTTTTGTGTTAATTCATGTACTGCTTCTTCGCTAACAACACTATCCTTATCTCCTTGAACTATTAACCCAGGTATCGGACATGGTGATAAAAATGAAAAATCATATCTATTTACTGGTGGCGATATTGCTAAAAAATGTGTTATTTCAGGGCGACGCATAATTAATTGCATTGCTATCCATGCACCAAAAGAAAAACCTGATATTAAATTAATTTTACTGCTAGGGTTATTTAATTGTAACCAATCAAGAGCAGTCGCTGCATCCGTCATTTCACCAAAGCCATTGTCAAATTTTCCGATAGAACGGCCAACCCCACGGAAATTTATTCTAAGTACAGTAAAATTATTATTAACTAAAGTTTTGTATATATTATAGACGACTTTATTATTCATAGTGCCGCCATATTGTGGATCTGGATGTAAAACTAGAGCTATAGGAGCGTTTGGGTCGTTAGATTGTGCATATCTTCCTTCTATTCTTCCAGCAGGACCGTTAAAAAATACTTCTGCCATATATCAAAACTCCAAAATTTTTAAATTTATACTTAACTAAATAAGAAGTTATAATATCATTTTTTACTATAAAATTCAAGTAATAGCTAAGTTTTATACAGGTTTTATCAGAGTTTTGTTGTGAAAGTATTTAAATATTTACTTTTTCTATTTATTTTTGTTTCAAAAATAATCATCATTAAAAGTTATAATTGATTAAGTTTATTTAAAATAGAGATAGAAATAAATGTCAACGTAGATCATAACACTGTTAAAAGCCTAACAGTTGCAAATTTAAAAAAGAATTTAAATATAAAATTTACATTCCAAATAATATTCTTTCTGGATCTTCAATAGCTTGCTTGACTTTGACTAAAAAAGTTACTGCATCTTTACCATCTATTATACGGTGATCATAAGATAGTGCTACATACATCATTGGTCTGATTTCAACTTTTCCATCAACAGCTACTGGTCTTTGCTGAGTGCTATGTAGACCAATAATTCCTGTTTGTGGTGGATTAATTATTGGTGTTGATAATAATGAACCATATACCCCGCCATTAGTAATTGAGAATGTCCCGCCAGTTAAATCAGACATCGCAAGCGTCCCTTCTCGAGCTTTGGTAGCAAGTGAGACTATTTCCTTTTCGATACCTGCAAAACTAAGTTTATCACATCCTTTTACAACTGGTACAACTAATCCTTGCTCGGTGCCTACGGCAACACCAATATCATAATAGTGTTTATAGATGATATCATCACCATCCATTTCAGCATTTACTGATGGTACTTCTTGCAGAGCTCCAACTACCGCTTTGACGAAAAACGACATAAAACCTAATTTTATACCATGTTTTTTTTCAAATTCTTCACGGTGCTTTTTCCTAAAATTGAGTACGTTAGTCATGTCTATTTCATTGAAAGTACTAAGTATGGCGGCAGTATTTTGTGATTCTTTTAATCTTGCAGCAATAGTTTTTCTTAGTCTAGACATTCTTACTCGCTCTATTGGCTTATCATCGCCACTAAAGCTTTCACTATATTGACTAATAGTTGCTGGCTTAGATGTATCTGCTGGAGCATTTACAGCTTTTAAGGCATCCTCTTTAGTAATTCTCCCATCTTTTCCAGTTCCTGTAATTTTTGTCGGGTCTAAATTATTTTCTGCAACTATTTTTTGCACCGATGGTGGTAATGTACTAGGAACTCCTTTGCCACTTCCACTTGGAGATGCTGGTGGAGGGGTTGCTGCTGGCACTGCTGGTTTTGCCTCTGTAGCTTTACTGTCACTTGTCGTAGTAGAAGCTACTGCCCCTGCTTTGATTATACCAACTACATCACCAACAGCAACATTATCGCCTTCATTACCAGATATAGATTCTATAACTCCTTCTGTAGTTGCATTTACTTCTAAGGTAACTTTTTCTGTCTCTAATTCTAAAAGTAATTCATCAACTTTTACTGGATCACCCACTTTCTTATACCATTTAGCAATAGTTGCTTCTGACACTGACTCTCCAAGAGCCGGAACTATAATCTCAACACTCATAATTTTATATTCTCCAAAAAAGTATTTTATATATTTAATTTAATCCTAATGCTTTTTTCACTAATAATTCTTGCTGCTTATTATGGACATATAAATATCCAGCAGCAGGTGATGCAGCTTTTGGCCTGCCAACATATTTAATTTTATGCCCCCGCAATACTTCTTGCAATGATTCTTGTAAATAACTTGCAATAAAATCCCAGCTTCCCATATTTTGTGGTTCTTCTTGACACCAGATAAATTCTTTAGCATTTTTGTATTTTTTGATAATATCTCTTACTAAATCTTCTTTATACGGATATAGCTGTTCAAATCTAATAACTACGACATCATTTTTCTTAGCTTCACTTCGCATCTCCACTAAATCATAATATACTTTACCTGTACAAAAAATAACTTTTTTTACTGCAGATGATTTTATTTTCTTATCGATTTCATCAAGTATTGGTATAAATTTAGTGTTTTCACTGAGCTCTGATAATTTAGATGCAACAAGCTTATGACGTAAAATTGATTTTGGGGACATTACAATTAATGGTTTTCTGAAATTACGTTTTACTTGTCTGCGTAATAGATGAAAAATAGAAGCAGGAGTTGTTGGATAAACTACCTGAATATTATCTTCTGCTGTTAATTGTAAAAATCTTTCTAATCTTGCTGAGCTATGTTCTGGTCCTTGTCCTTCAAAGCCATGTGGCAATAACATAACTAAACCGCTCATGCGCAGCCACTTAGTTTCCGCAGAAGCAATAAATTGATCAATCATAATTTGAGCGCCGTTAACAAAATCACCAAACTGAGCTTCCCAGATGACTAAATTTTGGGGGCTGACTAAGGAATAACCATATTCAAAACCAAGTACCCCATATTCAGATAAATTACTATTAGAAATTTCTATAAGTGCTTGATTTTGACTCATATTATTTAATGGTTGATATATTGAGCCATCTGTTTGACTATGTAATACTGCATGACGATGTGAAAACGTTCCTCGCTGCACATCTTGTCCTGTCATTCGAATAGCTGTTCCTTCATTTAATAATGTTGCAAAGGCAAGTTGCTCTGCTGTTGCCCAATCAATTGGTTCATCGGCAGCTAAAACTTTAGCTCTTTGTTGAAATAATTTTGCCAATTTTTTATTTAGAGCAAAATCTTGTGGTATTTTACAAAGACTAGCACCTAATTTTTGTAATATTGATTTCTTAACTCCAGTATTTGCTTCTTTGTTATTTGAGCGATCGAATCCAGACCAATTTCCCTCTAGCCATTGTGCCCTAGGTTTAAACCCTTCTACCATTGCAAATTGTGTATCTAAATATGCTTTAAATTCTTGCTTTAATTGCCCATAATAACTATCATCAATAGCTTGCTGTGTAACTAATTTTTGTGCATAAATAGCAGCAGGGGTTATTTTGGTTTTTATCACATTATACATTATACTTTGCGTATACATTGGCTCATCACCTTCATTATGACCATATTTGCGATAACAAATAATGTCTACTACTACATCGCGACCAAATTTTTGCCGATATTCACAAGCAATATTAGTTGCCATAATAACTGCTTCGATATCGTCACCATTAACATGAATAATTGGTGCTCCAACCATCTTAGCAACTTCAGTACAATATCTACTAGTTTTAGCGCTAGTATTGTCTGTAGTAAAGCCAATCTGATTATTAATAACTAAATGGAAAATTCCGCCAACATCATAAGGTTCTAAGCTAGACATGATTAAGCTTTCAGCAACAACACCCTGACCACAAAAAGCAGCATCACCATGAACTAAAATTCCAACAACTTTATTACGCTCGGAATTTTTGAAATCTTGCTTTGCTCTAACTTTTCCTGCAACTACTGGGTTTACTGCTTCAAGATGTGATGGATTTGGAGTTAATGATAAATGAATTTTTTTGCCACAGCTAGTTTCACGATCAGAAGAATAACCCATATGATACTTAACATCACCTGCAATGCCAAGATCATCAGGAAAAGCACTTGCGCCCATAAATTCTGATAAAACAGCAGTATATGGTTTTTGCATAACTTTTGTTAAAGTGGATAATCTCCCACGATGTGCTAAGCCTAATACTGCATCTTCAGCTCCTGCTGTTGCTGATAATTCAATTACTCGATCTAAACAAACTATTGAAGCATCTCCTCCTTCAACAGAAAAGCGCTTAGCTCCAGGGAATTTTTTATGTAAATATTGTTCAAAACCTTCAACTTCAACTAAATCTTGTAGTATTTTCTTTTTATCCTCCACCGATAAACTAATATGAGTATTGCTATCTTCAAATCTATTAAATAACCATTTTTGTTGTTCTGTAGATTCAACATGAGCAAATTCTGCAGCAATACTTCCTGAGTAAGTAGTGTCTAAAATTTGTTTTAATTCAGCTAAGGTACAATTTTTAATATCACTAAACTCTCCAGTAATATCCAAAACTTCATTCATTTGATCAGCAGTAAAACCAAAATCTTCAATATTTAAGTTTAGTTCTTCTCTTGTTTTAACAACTTCTAAACCTAAAGGATCTAAATTAGCCAAATAGTGTCCTCGCTTACGATAAGAATCAATCATAAATCTTGCTCGTAAGGAATTTTCTGATAAAGCACTTGCAACCTTTTTTTCCTCTCGTTCTCCTGCCTGTTCTTTGATAATAATTTTAGAAGTAGTTTTAAAAGGGATTATATCTTGATGACTATGAAAAAATTCTTGCCAACTAACGTCTATTGACTTGGGATCCTCTAGATATTTTTGATATAATTCTTCAATAAAAATTGAATTACTACCAAATAAAAAACTGGTTTTTTCAAAATTCTCACTCACAATTACCTCTTAAATAAAAACAACATGTTGCATTTTAGTCATGGCATCTATAACATGAACACATCATTCCTTTAAAGAATAGTAATGTCCTATGTTTCCCTTATCTTACCTAAGCTATATTTAATAATTTTATACGATATTATAAGTAAATTGCAAGGATATTCAGCCAATATGTTGCTATAAAACTTGCTTTTGATGTCAATAATAGGCCAGAATCTCTGGATAATTTTAGATAAATTACTATTTTGATAAATCTTGAGTTGCAATTAAAAAGTAAATTTGCTATTTTACTTTGGCAAATTAGGTGCTAACCACTTAAAAAGCTTAATTCAATGGTTTTTGGATAATTTAAGTTTAAATTTATTTGCCGTAATTATTATTTAGGACGAATGAATATAGACTTAAGCTATCAGAAATATTTATTGATATTGAGTGATTAAAATTATTGTGCTTTTTAGGTTTGTTAGTAATTAATAGCAATAGAATAGAATAAATTTAAAAAATAAATATGGAACAGCAAATATTACTTGTAGATGATAATTTATCTTTTTTAAGATCCTTGGAACTAATGCTTAGCTCCAGAGGCTTTAAAGCTAAGATTACTGATAATAGCACTAAAGCTATTTCTATTATTAAGCAGAATCCTAAATTAATTTCCCATATATTAATTGATTTAACTATTGACGAAATGATGGGACATGATGTTTTAGTGGAAATACAGGATATTACTGAACAATACGGCATTAAGGTAATATTCCAATCTGGTACTGGCAAAGAAACGGATTTTTCTAAAGCTAGAAAGTTAGGTGCTAATCATTGTTTATCCATTCCTTATGGCTATAAGGATTTATTATTATTACTGCAACAAAGTCAAACACATAGTAGTATTGAAAGTTTTGCATGAATTATTATGAGAGTTCACGCAATGCTTTAGAGCTGTCAACGAATTATGTAACCTTTACATTAATGACAAACCTCAGTTCTTTTAATGCATTCTAATGTTTATCTGATAATCCGTGAACGTACACGGGTGGACTTCATTATTTACTTCTACTTTCAAGCTGCTCTTTAAGTTTCCCTCTAAGATTGACAATTTTTTTTCTATTTTGTTCATGGAGTTCGTTTAGTTTCTGAGTTCTATTGCCGAGATCGCTAGGAAATACCTGTTGTAATTCTTCACTTACTACAAATTTATTATAAAGTTTACTCTGCTCTTGCCTATTCTTACTTGAGTTTGGTATTTTAGCCTCTTTGTAGTTTTTTATAAAATTAGTAACATCTTCTTCATATTTCTTTTCAATTGCAGTTGCTTGTTTTTTAGAAATATCAAGCATATTAGCTTCGTTGTCATCATATGAGATACCTGCTTTTTTGCTTAATACACCGCAAGCTGTTTTTAAATTTTGTAATACTGTATTTTCCTTTTTATTAGTTGCTTTATCTGTCATGCCATTAGCTTCTGTTTGAATTTTTTCGTATACTAGTTTAACAACATCTTTATCCATGTTTTTCAATTGTTTTTCCACAGATTTTGTTGTTAACGAGTAATCTTTAGCACTGTTAACAATATCCTGGGCAACTTGATCTATTTTTATATTAGATTTTTTAGATTTTGATCTTGTTGCTGCGTTGCTTAATTTATCCAGTACATCATGTATTGATTTGTCTTTTTGTGGTATTTGCTTTTTAACATCTTTTAAAACATTTTTTTGCATTTTTTCTTCTTTTTCAGCAATACTGGGCTTATCATTAGCATTAACCAATTTTGGACTATTCTTTGTTATATCCTTTTCCGAAAGTTTTTGTTCTTTTTTTAGCTTATTTTTAAATATGTTTATTATCTTATTATAACATTTAGCTTCTAGGGATTTTTCGCGATGTTCGTTGATCTGATTTATATTTTTAGGATGACTGTCTATTTCTTTAGGATCCATAGCTTGATATTTATTGATTAAATCAAATTGGTAACCTTTTTGTACGTCATATAAAGAATTTAACTTGTTCATAGCACAAACTCCTTTTTCTACTTCATCAAATGACGCATTACTATTGGCGTTTTTGCTATTTTCAAGTGTTTTGTCAAATATTCCTTTATATGCAAGTTTAGTGATGTGTGCTTTTGCCTCGTCAGATAAATTTGCAGTATTTTCTTTAAATATTTCTCCTGTTCTCTTTGCTATCATTTGCTGAGGGGTAAGTTTTGTTTTTGATTTCTTAAATTGCAGTGGCCATTTTTTTTTACTTCTATCAACTAATTTTAATTCATCAATACCGCTAACAATTTTATTCGCTATTTCTTGGTTTTTTTGTGGATCGTTCTTTTTGCTACTATCCATAATAAACTTATCGTCTGAACTTTTAATTTTTTCAGTAGCGTTTTGAGAAGTAGTAATCTTTTCTTCAGCAAGAGTTTTATCATTGTCAGCAGATTTTTTACCTGAAACAAATTTATCCTCAGCAAGTTTCTGCTCCTTATCATCTGTTTTTTTGCCAGTAGTAAATTGATCCTGAGCTTGCTCTACTTGCTGACTTTTATCTACACCTAGATTTTGCGCTATTGCTTGTTGTAATTCTATATATTTATCTTTATTTATTGGTAATGTATATTTTTTACCATCTTGTATAATATAGGCTGTTCCTTCCTTATCTTGAGTGAATAATACGGGCATTGGTAAATCGATTTTAGCTATTTTACCATCTTTACCATAAACTGCAGTAAAACCTAGATCATCGACAATCTTACCATTTTCGTCTCTAGCTGCCATAAACATTCGAATTGGACATTCGCTAGTATCACTTAAGTCTTTAGGAAAATCAATATATCTTGCTCCTCTTGATTTTTCTTCTTCAGTAAAAGTTTTTCCGCCAACAGTCAAAGTTTTTTGGCCATTAGCATCTTTTTGCCAATTAGCTGCTTTAGCATTTGGAAATTTTATTGATTTATTAGAGCCTTTGATTTTACTTTTAGCCTCTGGTGAAAAGACTTCTATTAGTCCTTCTATTTTTGCTGCATCTTGCTGAGCAAAATAGTCATAAAGCTGGTTATAATTTTTAATAGCATTTATTTTCTTCTTTTCGTTAGCATCATCATCAAGTGCTTTATGGAGTTCGTCAGTAATTATCTTTATTTGTTCTTGCTCCTTTTTCGCCAGTTGCTTATCAAATTCTGTTAATTCTTTATTTGATAGATTTTTTTCAATTTGTACTTCTTGATTTATATCAGAAGCAATCCTCTCCATTATTACACTTTTTATATCCGTGTCTTTGTCAAAATATTCATTATGTTGACAAAAATCATCTAAACTATCAATAAAACCATCTACGTTAATAAAATTATCAAAATCAAAACCAATACCAATATTATTAGATGCTATTTTATCATAGGGGTTGTCTGATTTTGTGTTATCAAATACTCCACGAAAATCATTTTGAAAAAAAATTGCAGCGTCATAAGTATGGTTTTGTATATAGTTTTTTATTTGTTGTTTCTCTTTTTGTGTAAAAAAAGGTTTTGGCTTATTTTGCTGTTGCTGTTTTTGATCAGGTTGTTTGGCAACTTTTTTTGCTGCAGCTTTAGATTTATTAAGCTCTTCTTCCCTATGTTGTTTTTCTGCTTTCTCTAAATTTTGTACTAAATTAACACCATGTAAAGAACCTGCCTGTGTTTCATAAAAAACATATTCATTTAACAACTTAATTACATCATTAATCTCATTGTTTAAATTATCATTGTTCAATTTGTTATTTAATAAAATTTTTCTTTTCTCATTTTCACTAGTTATGTTTTGATTTGCATCCTTTATTATAATATCTTTAAAAATATCAGGAGCATCTTTAGCAAATTGTGTTAATGTTTCTTTTTGCTTATGGGTTAAACCCTTTACTTCTTCAGAAGATTTATTATCGCCTTTTGCCATAAAATTACATAATTGTTAAAATATTAACCATATATTTATGGTATCTATTTTAAAATGGGTTTGCAACTTAAAACAGCAGATTAGTTTGTTATTTTAGTTTGGAAATCTATTTTACCTTTAAGGCCATTGATTTCTTGACTTGAAACAAACATATTTTGTACTTTTTCTTGTAATAGTTTACTTGTACTATTGTTAGTAATAACGGATAGATCAAAATGGGCAGGAATTTTATTTTCTCCTTTAAATTTAATCAAACCATTTAAGGTAATATTACCCAGTGGTTTTACATTTACCTCAATAACGAAACGCATGGAATCGTTTGTTGTTCTTTCTATTTTAACTTTATGTTTAACAACTTCTTCTTTCTTCTTATCGTAAAATGGAATTATAATATTAATCCATTTATCATCTGATGATTGTGCAATTATTTGTTGTTGTGTTGCTGGGTTAGTATTAAATAAATCTTTTATAGCTTGATATTCTTTGGATAATTCTTTAATAATTTCTAACCCTTTATTACTTTGTAGGATGGTACTCATTTTTTGAATATTATAAGTAGTAGCTTTAGAATCTGTCTGCTGGTTTGTTTGAGTAGAATTGTTGTGATTATTTAATTGAGATAATTGACTAACTCTTGGTAATTGTTTTAAAAAACCCCAGGATTTATCAATATTAAATAAGAAATCAGCTATAAAATTTTCTGCTTTATTAATTATTACTTTATTATTTAAATTAACAATCTCAAGAGTTAAACGTTGTCCTATTGGTATTTTAGTATTTTCTGTTTGGATAATACCAAAATCAGTTTTAATTAATTGAGTACCTTCTTTATTTTGACTACTATGATTAACATCTGCAACAAACCTATAAGGGGAAGGGATTTCTTTACTATTACCTGTAATAATTTTTAAAATAATTGGAATATTAATTACCCCAGAAGAATCTGTTTTTATATTAGATAATTGTTGTTGTAAGGCTGGGTTATGAACCTTAGAAAGATTTAAATAAGTTATGTTGCCTTTAATTTTTGCTGACAAATTTCCTGGAGGTTTCATGTTAACCTCTTTTACAGGAACTTTATTATTAGAGACTATATTCCGATTAATATTTGTGTTAGGTTTATTGTTAATATTAGGGTTACTCTTATGTTTAACATTTTGCCCTTTATTATCTTGCCTTTTATCATCTTGTTTTACAAATACTATTTTATAAGGTTGCTGTGATTTATTATTATCAGTATTAACTTTAACTGCAGTGCCAGAAAACTTTTCTCCCTCGTGAGCTAATCTTAAGGTAATAGTATCTCCTGGTTTAAGATTTAATTCATTGGGAGCTGCAAATCTTCCTAAATGACTATGAAAAATTATTTCGCCTTTAGGAGTATTCCCCACTATTAAACCCTTAATTACCGAACCTGTTTGCAACTGCGCTAATAAATCTAATAGTGATCTACTATTATTATGCTTTAAATTTAGCGCCGTTGGTATTACTCTAATATCTTTTATATATGAATTACTCATCAATAAAATTATCTAATGATTCAAAATAAACATATTATTAGATTATCATTTATAGGGCTATTTCTCAATATAGTAGCTAATATTATATTATATAGATACTTTATGATTGAAGAAGTAGTGTTAAAACATATCGCTGAACAAAATTTTTATATTGCTGAAACTTATAAAAATAAAGTTTGGGATGCCAATAGAGTAGCGATAAAAAAAATAAAGAATGATAATTATCAGAAGTTATTACAAGATCAGGATTTTATTAAACTTGCTAAAGAATCAACAAATTTTCTTACTAATATTAACGCTGATATTGATTTATTTGATAGTTTTGGCAATAAATTCCTTGTTAGTCATGATAATAATATAAATCATGTAGATGAACATAATAGTAATAATTTATATGATAAGATCTTACTAAGGATAGATAAGTATTTTTTGAAAGATTATATTTCCAGCCAAGCTTTAGCGGAGTCCTTTCGGGGTAAAACCAGGCATTCTTTAGTTTCAAGGGCAATTATTACTGATCAAAATGATAATAGCTATGAAAAAACCTTTATAAATAGTTACATTCCAATTATTGATACTTCTATGGGTAATTTTTTAATTGAAGGAGTCATGCAAATAAACACCGATATTACTGAACAATGGGATAATATTACTTATTTAGAAAAGAGAATTTTTGTTGCTTTCGTTATTGTTTTCTTAGTGTTCTTTATTATTGTAATGTATAACACCAATTATGCTCAACGAGTGATTAACCAACAATCAGAAACCAATAGAGCTTTAGAGGAGGCAAAAATCAGAGCTGAAAGAGAAAGCTCTGCTAAGACTGAATTTTTAGCTAATATTAGTCATGAGTTAAGAACCCCTTTAAACGCTATTATTGGTTTTTCAGAAATTATGATTTCTGAAACATATGGTAAAATAGAAAATAAACAATACCAAGATTATATCAATGATATTAACAATTCGGGGCAACACTTGTTGAGTGTAATCAATGATATTTTAGATTTTGCTAAAGCATCAGCTGATAAATTAAAAGTTGATCATGTTGAACTTGATTTAAATAAATTAGCTTCTTCTAGTATGAGGTTTGTAAAACCTAGAGCTGATGAAGCTGGAGTACAATTAATTGAAGAATTACCACCAGAACACATCATTATATTTGCGGACCCGAAAAGATTAAAACAAGCTTTGCTGAATCTATTATCTAATGCGGTAAAATTTACTGATTCTGGACAAAGTGTTACTTTAAGCTTAACAAAAATCCCAGATAAAAAATTAGTAAATATTCAGGTAATTGATACTGGTATTGGTATGAATGAAAAAGATATTCCTAAGGCATTATCTTCCTTTGGTCAAGTTGATAATAAACTTAGCCGTAAATATGAGGGAACAGGTTTAGGGCTGCCTCTTACAAAAAAATTAGTAGAACTTATGCAAGGTACTTTTGATTTACAAAGTAAGGTTGGTGCTGGTACTACGGTTACTCTTACTTTTGCATATAGTGAAATAATCACTCTTTGAGCATAAAATATTGACTCATCTTTGTGCTCATTATAGAGTTATAGTCAATTAATTTGAAAAAGGGAAAGAGGCTTCATATATGACAAGCCCTAGTTCTCTTAAGGTTTATAAACCGTCATCACGAATCGACTTGTCGACGTGGTAATACAGAGAAAATGTATGTAATATAATCAAATCTGGATTATCACGCCGATATGAAATCGGCTCATAATGACGAGTTTTCAAGTTGATTGACTATAGTTTAATACTTGTATTGTTTCACGAATAACATTTATTAAATAATTAATACTTTCTTTACCTTTCTTTGTTAAACTTAAATATATATAAATATTTATAGTTAAAAAAGTTATGAGTGAAGAAAAGCCAAATAAAGCTGTAAAAAGCTATGAGATTAAGAGAATCAAAGATTTACCGCAAGCACAACAAGCTGCATTAGATGAATTAGCCTTATTAGAGCAATATCAAAGATTGCATGCTTTAAGAACCTTACCAGGGCTTTTAACTAAAATAGAACATTTAGAATTACAAAGAATGGAAAAGCTGGCAAGGGAAAATCCTGAAATAGAAAAACCAACAAAGCTTGCAGAACTCAAAGAAGGAAAGGTAGTAATAAATACCATAAATAGGCTATTCAAAAATGAATCAAAGTTTATTCTAGGTCTAATTGAGGATGTAACTCCCAAGATAGGAGGTGACAAAATTAATTTAAGAGCTTCTACTGTTCTGCGAGGTATAAAATTTGTCTTTTTAAATCCAGTAAGTCTTATTAGGTTATCATATAAATTAATTAGATCACCTGAAATACTTAAATCAGAATTTCTACAACAAGGAATAATGAATGAGGGATTGAAAGACTTTCTGAAAAAAAATAGTAATAGAATTACATCAATTGCATTAGAGATTTTAGATAGAAATGAAAAACAAATAAACTATAAACAACAATTGGGCTTAGATAAAAAGGAAATGGCTCACCTAATATCAGGTATAATTGGCTTCGCAGCTGAATCCTTAGAAAATCCAAGGCTAATACAAGATATCCTTAAACATGTTCAGAATCAAGATTATATATGTGCAATTGATAAATTTTTAGAGAGTGGTTCTAAGGAAGACAAAAATAGCAAAGCATATCGTAAATTACAAGAATTTATGAGTGATAACAAACATATTATTGCTAAAATTACAAAACATCAAATACAAGTACAAATACAGAAAAACCTGAAGGAAACAACACAAAAGGAATTGCTAGCAAAATTCAAAAACAAAGACTATATAAAACCAATTGAGCTAAAAAAGAAAAAGGAAATTACCAAAGCAAATTCAACTATAGATAAAAGCTATAAACAACAGCTAAAGGACATTCGGTTACCGCAAAAAAGTTTAGAAACATTAGCAGCCAATTTAGTTGATGTTGTTGTTCCAGTTTTGGATGATCCAAAAATGTTGCAAAAGATTTTAAAACAAGTTAATGGTAAAAGATATATAGATGTTGTAAAAACGCTAATTAGCACAGGTCAATTTGATTATGAAGGAAATAGTAAGTTATATGACAAGGTAAGAGAGTATTTTCAAAAAGATGAACATAAAGGTATATTCCTTGGCATAATGAACAAAACTTTAGGCGTAGAATTAAGTAACAAAGAGATATTTAAAATAGTTGACTTGATGCTTGAGAATCCTGATGATTTAATCGAGCTTGTTGAATTATATCAAGAGCAAGAAGTAAGAGAAAAGAAAGCAGCTGTACTTAAACAACTGAAAAAAGAACAGGCTAAAAAGCAAGGGATAAAGAGCGAAGAAAAAGACAAACCTTTTGCTAAGGACTTTACCAAGATTACTGAAAAAGTGATTGATATTGTAAGCCAAGATAAGTTTAAACAATATTTTGATAAGAATAACGCGACATTTGCCAAGATTATTAAAACTCAAATTGATAAAGTAATAGCAGAAAACCTAAAACAAACATTAAATAAGAAAATAAAAAACCCGACATCAAAAGATAAAAGTTATAAGCAACAATTAAATGAAATAGGATTAGCTCAAGAAAGCTTAGCAACATTAGCTACGGATTTGCTTAAAGTCTCAAGCCAATGTTTAGATGATCCACAAATGTTAAAAAATATATTACAGCATGCTAAAAAGAAAGATTATATAGCTATTGTAAAAGAATATTTAAATACTGATAAACCAGAGATTCATAAGCAATTGAAAAATTACTTTACTAAGAATAATAAGTTGTTAATTCCAGTAATAAATAAGGCTTTAGGTACAGAGTTAAAAGATGATAATAAAATACTTGAAATAGTAAATGTCCTAGTAAGTAACCCTAAAGATTTAATAGAGCTTATAGAGCTGTACGAACAAGCAGGAAAAGAGGCTGAAAAAAGAGCTAAAGAAGACATAAAGAAAGAAAATAAAAAAGACGCTCAGAAAAAAGAAAAACAAGCTCCAGCATTAAAATATTATGATTTTTCTAAATTAAGTGATCGCTTTGTCAAATTTATTGGAGGTAACAAAGAAATTCGAGACTATTTGAAAAGTAATGTTCCTACATTTAATCAGATAGCAAATAAAACTACAGGTGCAGAATTTACCGATGAGTTTATTAATATGATGCTAAACAATGTTCTTGATGCTAATAAGCTAAAAACTCGTCCTTTGGATATTATTACAGTGTTTGCTAAATCTCCTGGAGAGTTAAATGGATTAGTAAAATTATACACAAAAGTAAAGCTGGCAACAAAAACTAAAGAGAAGGAACAACTTCAAGGTGAACTTACTAACAAATTTATTGATTTTCTAAGTAAGAATAAAGCACTGCAAAAATATTTTAAGGAGAATACGGATAATTTTGCTAATACAATTAGACAAGTTACAGGGGTTGAGCTTTCAAATGAAGTAGCTGGCATGTTTATTGATCTGATAAGTGATCCAAAGACAATTGGCGGTACTAAAGATATTATTAAATTAATACAAGGCAAAAAACCAATGGATGCAGTAATAAAAGTTTGTGATTTATTAAATGACAATAGTGAATTCTTAAAAGCTATGAATAAAAATAACATACCATTTCAAGAATTCATTGCATCAGCTATGCAAAAAATGCCAGCAGAACTACATCTTGCTACTAGTGGATATAGTGGAGCAACAGTAGCGAGTATTATCTTACAAAATCCAGGATTTATTAAAACTTTACTTAAGAAATATCAAGATTATGAAAAAACAGGAGAAGTATTTACTTTGGATAATTTGCAATTACTAAGTGGTAATGCACTGTTTTTTGCCTCAGTTGTATTTGATGAGTTTGAAAAAAGCGGTCAGGTTAACTTGCATAAACCACATATAATGAAGAACAT
This sequence comes from Rickettsiaceae bacterium, assembly GCA_013214485.1. Classification (GTDB taxonomy): domain Bacteria; phylum Pseudomonadota; class Alphaproteobacteria; order Rickettsiales; family Rickettsiaceae; genus JABSSF01. The sequence goes on from JABSSF010000014.1 coordinate 16,823, forward strand.
TATCAAAAGCTTACTCACAAGCAAAACCAATGATTTAGAAACATTAGTTAAGGGGCAAATTACAGATTACAAACAGCAAAATCTTCAGAACGAATATGATGGAATAATAAAAGCATCAATACAGTCTCCTACTTTATTTAACTATCAAGATTTAAAGGGTAATAGTGATAAAGAATTAAAATTAGAAAATGTAACTATTAAAAATTTACAATTTGTAGGAACTAACTTAGAGCATGTTTCTTTCAAAAATAGTAAATTTGTAGGAACTCCTTTCTTAGGAGCTAAGTTTGATAAGGTTTCTTTTGAAAATTGTATATTAGAAAATGTGTCATTTGATAAAGCGGTATTTAATGGTAAAGTAAATTTTAAAGGAGCAACTATTGACGGTAAAACATTGGCTACTTTAGCTCCTTTAATTAAACAAAATAAAAATATTTTACTAGATGGAGTGAAAATTATCGGTGATTTGAGTAATCTAGATTTATCTGGTATTTCTTTAAAAGGAGCTGATTTAAGCGGTGTTACTAAAGTGACCAATACTAACTTTAAAAAGACTGATTTAGATAGAGTGATATTTAATAAAAAGAATAGTAACATCTTTATGGAATCAATTAATATATTTTCAGCTAAGAATTTTACTGTTAATAAGATTGCGACTAATCCTCTAGATCAAAAACTTATAAAATCAGCACAATATAAACACCAAAGAAAATATGTTGCAGAGCATATAGCTAATGCTATGTTCAAATATAAATCAAAAGCAAGGTCAAATTTTGTTAAAGAAGTACAAAGAATATATCATGACAATACTATTATTGGTGAAAATTTTCGAAAATTTTGTAGCAGGAATTTTGCAGATATAGATAAAAATATTAAATCTTCTGAAAATATTGCAGTAAAAAACATGGTATCAATTTTAGAAAAACATAAAAATAATCCTAAAGACCTTAAGAATGCTTTGATAATTAATAATCTTGCTGAGGAGATAATTGAAACACTTCCACCTCTTACCGATAATAATGAGAAACAAAATATTATAGATATTACTACAGAAACAGTACAGCATTTAATTGAAAATAATATAGTTACATATAAAGATTTAGTTGACAAAAATAATACATTATATAAAAGAACTATTAATCAATGTAGTAAAATTATTAAAGCTAACGTCACATGCGATATGCTGGGAGTAGGCGGTAATATTTACCTAACCCAAAACGCTGAAGAACAAATAAAAAGCACATTAAAAACCGAACTTATATTATCAAAAAATGAATCTAAGATAGTTGATGAGATTGCAACAGGAGTTGCTGCAAATTTATTTGGTAAAGGTGAAAATCTTGAGGATGCTAAAACTATAAGCAATATATTAAAAGAGCAGGTTGTAGAATTTAAAAAACAGAATCCAAATGTTGATTTAACAGAAATTTTGAAAAAAAATAAAGAGGAGCTTATTGGTAAGGTTACAATTAATACAGGAACGTTTGGTGTGAACAGAATAATCACAGAATCGACTGAATTAACACAGCTATTTAATGAATTATGCACAACTACCTTTACTGGTAGTATAGATAAACTTAATAAGAATAATAAAAACAAAAACTCTTTGAGAAAAATAAAAAATTTTTTAGGAAAAGTTATCAAAGGTAATCTAAATCTTGGAATTAAAACAGCAAAAGATAAAGCAGCAAAATATGTAGTTCCAAGTGAAAAAGCGGTTAAAGCACAAAATAAAGAAATGCAAAAAGAATTTCTTGCTAAATTTACCAATCCATCAGGAGATATAAAAACCAGTCAAGAAGTGCTTGCTGTTAGACGCAAAAATAGTAAAAGTAAAGATGGAGGCAGAGGGTCTCGTTAATTATAGTCGAATAGCTTGAAAAAGGGAGCAAACCTTCATCCAGAGCAGGCTTTAGCCTTGCGCGTGCGATCCAGATTTGATTTTATTAAATTTTTTTCTGGATTATCACGCCGATATGAAATCGGCTCAGGATGACGGTTTGCTCCCTTTTTCAAGCTATTCGACTATATATCCAAAGCAAATAACCTAAACAAAATGATGCGGATCAAGGTCTAATTTTAAGTGATAACTACTTGGAATCTTTACTTGTCTTAGCCAGGTTTTGACATATCCTTGTAGGTTAAATTTCTTCTCGGTAATAACTAAAATACGAAAACGATAACGTCCTTGTAGTTTCAGCATCAAGCTTTCTGCAGGGCCTAATATTTTAGCATTGCTATTTGGTGCTATATTAACTAGTTGACTTGCAAAAGATAAAGTCTTATCAAGGTTTTTGCCAGAAATAGTAATTGCAGCCATTTTAGTAAAAGGGGGCATATTTGCTTGCTCTCTATTAGCTATTTCGGTAGTAATGAATTCTTCCTGGTTTTCATCAACCAGGCTAGTTAATACTTTATTTTCGGGAAAATATGTTTGAATTAATACAGTTCCTTTTTTGCGACTTCTACCAGCGCGGCCACCTACTTGATGAATTAATTGGTAAGTTCTCTCATTTGCTCTAAGATCCCCGCCAATGCTACCACTATCCGCATCGATAACGCCGACCAAGGTCAAGTTTGGAAAATGATAACCTTTAGTTATTATTTGCGTACCTATTAAAATATCAATCTTTCTTTGTTCCATATCATTTAATATTTCTTGCATATCTAGTGGAGTTTTTATCTGGTCACGACTAACGCTTCTAACTATTTTATCAGGATATAGGTTAATGATTTGTTCAGTAATTCTCTCTATCCCAGGACCACAAAGAATTAAAGAGTTTTCTACTTTGCATTCTGGGCAAGAATCATGAATTTTAGTTGTAATACCACAATGGTGACATTGCATCAATTTTTTGGCTTTATGTACTACCATTGATGCTGAACATGAGCTGCAATTAAAACGAAAACCACAAGATTTACATAACATTAATGGTGCATAGCCCCTGCGATTGAGAAATAGTAAAATTTGCTCTTGTTTGGATAATGCTTGTGTTATAGCTCTTTTTAAAGTAGGTGATATCCAAGAATTACTAGCTAGTTCTTCTTTATTCATATCGATAATTTTAACAACTGGCATGCTAGCATCATTATATCTTTTATTTAAGACAACTAATTGGTATTTACCAATATTGACGTTATACATTGTTTCAATTGAGGGAGTAGCTGAAACTAATAAAATCCTAGTTTTACTAATAAAGCTACGGAGCACAGCCATATCACGAGCATGATATAATACTCCATCATTTTGTTTATAAGATGGGTCATGTTCTTCATCAATAACAATTAAATCAAGATTTTTATAAGGTAAAAATAAGCTACTTCTTGCTCCTATTACTACAGGTGTTGTACCTTGAATAATCCCACGCAAAATACGTTTTTTTTGTGCTTTAGTAATTGTAGAATTCCATATTGTTGGTTCAAAACCAAATTTTTCTGTAAATCTATTGATAATTTGTTTACTTAAAGCAATTTCAGGCAACATAATTAAAGCTTGCTTGCCATGCCTAATAGCATTTGCAACAGCATGAAAATATATTTCTGTTTTACCAGATCCTGTTACCCCCTTAAGAATTAGTGGCTTATTAGCTTTTTCAATTATAGCTAAAATATTTTGTTGTTCTTGAGATAACTCAGCTAAATTAAAATCCTTTTCTATGTGTACTTGCTCAGTAATTATTGGTTTTTCATTAACATCTACTGGTAAAACTAATTTAGTAATAGAGCCAAGTTCTGCTAAGTAATAATTATTAGCTTTATTAATTAGTTCTAACAAATTTATATCGATATTAGCGGTAAAATCTTGGTTAGCGATCACTGATTTTAATTTTTTATCAGATGGTGGGCAATTTATTTGCCAAACAATTCCAGTAATTAGTTTATTTTGCAGTGGAACCAAAACTAAGTCACCAACTTTTACTGTCTTGTTACTATTTATTTCGTAATCTAAAGGAAATAATTTTATCTTAGGAACTAGTACTTTAATTATTGGCATAATAGTATAATCTAAATGATTGATTGGATATATATTCTCTTTCTTACTTTTGTTAACAGTACCATAGAATTTGCCTAAATTGATCTTAAATGTCAAATTTAACATCAAAAATATAACATAAATAAACGATTAACATACTTAGAGTTATACAAAAATCACAACTTTAATCGAAAATTAAAATAATTATAGACTAGTTAATTACCATATGATAGTATTCTTAGAAATTTTGATAAATGCTTTCTATAACCGTTAATTAATGGGATAATTTTATGTCTGAAGATTTAAAAGAATGTTCTGAAAAGAATGAGGAATTATTAAAAAAACAATATGTGTTTTTAGCTAAAATTGGCCATGAGTTGCATAATCAAGCTCATGGTATTTGTGGGGTTTCAGATTCTTTAGATAAAAATTGGGAAATGCTTAATGATGATGCTAAGAGAAATATCGTTAAAGATATCTATAAATCAAGTGAGATTTTAGAAACATTATTAGATTCATTGTTAAATTTTTCTAAGGTTAGCAGTGATAAGATAGAAATGACTTTCGCTGAATTTGAAATCATACCAATGGTGGAAGAAGCAATTAAGCAGAGTAAAATGCACCGATCTTTTAAAAATCATGTAGCAATCAAATTAGAACAAAATTTAATACAGCCCACAATGGTAGGTGATGTTTTTTGGTTACGTCAATTAATAACAAATATTGTTGCTAATGCAATAAAATATTCCCAAAAGGGCACAGTTGTAGTAAATGTAGGGGTTAAACTCGATGGGGAAGAAAAGTTTTTACATATTTCAGTTACTGATGAGGGGATAGGAATTCCAGAATTAGAACTAGATCATATTTTTGAACCCTTTAAACAAAGCTCTAGAGGCGAAGAAAAAAAGTCAAGTTTTGGCCTAGGTCTAGCTATTTGTAGAGAAGTTGTTGAGTCTCATAAGGGAAAAATTTGGGCACAGAATAATTCTAAGGTGGGGGCTAAAGTTGAGTTTAAAATTCCAATATAATTAAAAGGGAAGGACAATGACTCAAGATATTATATTATTTGTAGATGATGAAGTAATTTGTCATACTCTTGCGAATCTAGCAATTCCAGCTTATACTAAATATAAGTTAGTAAGTGCTTATGACGGGCAGCAAGCTATTGATTTAGCAAGAGAGCATGTTGATAATTTAGCATTAATTTTATCTGATGTGATGTTGCCAGATGTTAATGGTTATGAAATTTACAACATACTAAGAGCAGAGGATAAATTCAAACAAATACCTTTTATATTCCAAAGTGGTATAGCTTCACAAGGAATAGATTTATCGCAATATATTAAAGAAAAAGTTACTATAATCTATAAGCCATATAAACAAGAGAAATTATTAGAATTAGTCAAAAACGTTCTTGATACTGTTTGATGAAGATTTAGTTAATATATCTAAACCAAATGGAAGTTCTAGTTTTAAACCTGAGTCCCTTTGTGTGTTAGGGTTTTAGTTATTTGAATATGGGACTTCTTATCATAGTTTGAAAATTGATGAAATACATTCTTGATTTTTATAGCTAAACTGTTATAAGTGTATATATAGTTAGATAACTTGAAATTATAAGCCTTAGGAGAACTAGGATTTGCTATTAGCGAGAACATTTATGGGAGCTAGCAACCCAAAAAAAATGTAATATAATCAAATATGGATCACCTGTGGAATGCCAGAGCCTTATCTGGATGATGCCTAGCACCCTTTCCAAGCTATTTATTTGACTATATTATTTATTAACCGTTAAAATGGAGGAGAGTTATGTCAAAATCCCAGTACCATATACCATCAGCAGTTCAATATCAGATCAGGGCAATTTAAAAGTCACAATCAAAGATTACAAATTACTCTTGAATAGAAACTTATAAAAAACCAATTCTTGTA
>JABSSF010000140.1 GCA_013214485.1 Rickettsiaceae bacterium
TATTCCATATAATATCCTTTTTCTTATAGAGTACTATATTTTTATCACTCTGTCATTCGTTATTTAACAATACCTAAAATTATATTGCACTACTACAAATCTTGACCTACATTTGCTAAATAAGATTAACAAAAAAAATTATATAGCTGATCAGGATTTTGTAAAATTCTCTGAAATCATAAAAATCTGGCGCGAAGAAAATCTTTTTAATAAAGAACAGCTGAATGTTGAAGATACTATATTTCAAATTATCTGTGATTATTACTCCTATCCAATTACCTCAATTGAAATAACACTTGAATGATTAATTAAGCTCGTATATAATCACCATCGTTAATTTATTATCTTGATTAATAGATTAGCATTTAATTTTTTAAATACACATGCAAAATAACATTGTTAGTCTACCAGTTTAATTATAGATAGTAGTTTAATATTTTGCAGAGGTTTAACTAACATAGGAGAATAAAATGTCTAGCATACCGAAAATTACGGTCAGTGAGTTACTCGATGCCGGGGTTCATTTTGGCCACAAAACTTCACGTTGGAATCCAAAAATGGCTCCATACATATATGGTGCTCGTGATGGAATACATATTATTGATTTACAACAAACCGTACCCTTGATGCACTTAGCATTAAAACAGATTTATGAAACTGTTAGAAATAATGGTAAAGTACTTTTTGTTAGTAGTAAAGTTCAGGCAACCGATTTGATTGCTGAATATAGCGAAAAATGTGGTCAATTTTATGTGAATCACCGCTGGCTTGGTGGTACATTAACTAATTGGGCAACTATTTCTCGTTCAATAAAAACTCTTGATCAAATTGAAAAAGAACTTGAAGATGAAGAGACCTTAGCTACTTATACCAAAAAAGAAGTTTTAAATCTTACTCGTAAGAAAGACAAATTACTTAGATCATTTTCTGGAATTAGAAAAATTGGTGGTAACCCTGATCTAATGGTAGTTATTGATACTAATAGAGAACATTTAGCTATCGAAGAAGCTTCTAAATTAGGCATCCCAATTATTGCAGTAGTCGATAGTAATTCAAATTCAGATAAAATTAACTTCCCTATACCTGGAAATGATGACGCTATTAGATCTATACGTCTTTATTGTGAGCTTTTTGCTAATGCTGCCTTAAATGGTATTAGTGATGCTTTATCCGAGTCTGGAGTAGACATTGGAGCTGCTATGGAAAACAGTGATAATGAAGGTGTTGAAGGTGTAGTAAAGTTAAATAAATCTGCAAAAGCTAAGGCAAAGCCAACGGTAACAAAGAAAGAAGCTGAAACTAAATCAACAAAACAAGCTACGACCAAAAAAGCTGTAGAGCCTAAAAAAGAGACAGCTACAACTAAAAAAGCTACTGAAGTTAAAAAAGAACCAGCAACTCTTAAAAAGGCAGCTGAAACAAAGAAACCAGCAGCAGCTAAAGCTGTGAAAGAAGCTACAACTAAAGAGAAAAAAGAAGAGAAAGCGACTGAAGCTAAAAAAGAAAAGACTACATCTGTGGCTAAAAAGAGCTAATAGATGGACTTAAGAAAAATTAATTAACTTAATATATATTTAAAGGGAGAATAATAAAATGAGTATATCAGCATCTTTAGTAAAAGATTTAAGAGAAAAAACTGGAGCTGGCATGATGGATTGCAAAAAAGCTCTAGTAGAAGCAAATGGTAATTTTGATGAAGCTATTAGCTGGCTTCGTAAAAAAGGCTTATCTGCTGCAGCAAAAAAAGCAGGTAGAGTTGCTGCTGAAGGGTTAGTAGCAACAGTAGTTATTGATAATAAGGGTGCAGCAATCGAATTAAATTCTGAAACTGACTTTGTTGCTAAAAATGAATCATTTCAAGGTTTAGTCAAGGATGTTGCAAATTGTGCTATTGATTGTAAAAATTTAGAAGAATTAAAAGCTAAAAATACCTCTTCAAGTAAAACTGTTGATGAGTTAGTTACTGAAAATATTGCAACTATTGGTGAAAATCTAAACCTACGTCGTATGAAATGCGTTCAAGTTAATAATGGTATTATTGCTTCATATATTCATAATAGTGTTACTGAAGGTATGGGCAAAATTGCTGTATTAGTAGCTTTAGAGAGCAGTGGAGATAAAGAGAAATTAATGGAGTTAGGTAAGCAAATTGCAATGCATATTGCAGCTGCAAGACCAGAATGTTTAAATAAAGAAAATGTTGATCAAGCTTTAGTACAAAAAGAAAAAGATATTTTTACTGAACAATCAAAGGCTTCTGGTAAACCTGATAACATTATTGAAAAAATGGTTGAAGGTAGAATACGTAAATTCTTAGAAGAAATAGTTTTATTAGAACAAACTTTTGTTATTGATGGTAAAACTAAAGTTTCAGAAGTAATTGCTAACAAAGCAAAAGAGTTAAGTACTACAATTGAGTTAACTGACTATGTACGTTTTGAACTTGGGGCTGGTATCGAGAAAGAACAAACAAATTTTGCTGATGAAGTTGCTTCAGTAAGTAAATAGTATCCGTTTACAACCATAAAAACGATACCTCTAAAACGCATGAAGATCCATATTGCACTAATAGAAGAAATAAATTTGAATGTCTTTAAAAATTTAGCTTATGCTTATGAAGCTGAATTTTCTGGGATAACGGAGAAAATCCCAAATGAGTTAGGGTTGTTCAGTATAGATACATTACCCAAAGATCCATATATAGGATATATTCTTTATAAAAACTATATTCCTATTGGATTTTGTATTGCAAATACTAAAATTAAGATAAAAGATATAGCTGAGTTTTATATTATACCAGCTATGCGCTGTAAAGGCTTTGGTTATCAACTTGCAGCAATGATCTTCGATAAATATCCAGGACAATGGCAAGTACGTCAAATCCCTGGAGCTGATCATGCTATTTCATTTTGGAGAAAAGTAATTGCAAAATATACTGAAGGGCAATATGAGGAATCAGTAGTAAATGATAAAGATTGGGGAATGGTAACTTGTCAAAGTTTTTCAACTTCATCTGAGCGTTAGTTATAGTCAAATAACTTGAAATAGGGAAAGATTTGAGCAGGTAAATTAGTTCGTAATTAACGACCTATAAGCCTTTAAAGAAATGGGTTCGTCATTGCGAAAGCACGAGTGCTTATGGCAATCCAGAGAAAAAATATATGTAATGATATCAAATCTGGATCATCACGTCACCCCATAGGTGACTCATGATGACGGGTTTTCTACTTGATTTTATCATGGTATCCATATAGTAATTTCACTTGAAAAATGAATATAAATATGGGATTTTCAATGAAAAAAGAAATATCCAATAATATTCAGAAAACGTGTAATTGCTCACTA
>JABSSF010000141.1 GCA_013214485.1 Rickettsiaceae bacterium
TTGCTATAGAAACTTCGTCTGGACAATGTTTTGCTACCCCATCTCTATAATATACACCAACCTCAGTAAAATGATTAATTACTTTTTCGGGGTTATTAAAAGTTTTAACTTGCCAAGAATAGGCAAGAAATAATCCTAATTCTTGTGACCATTGATCCTGGTTCTTATAATGATCAAGATGTATTTTTGGCTGAACAGTAATTATCCAATTATTATATTCTAATAATTTAAATTTATAAAAAAAATCGATATTATTATTTTTCTCAATATTAATATCTTCTTTAAACCGTTTAAATTCTTCAATAGTATAACCAATTTTTGTACCAAAACTACTTTCGTCATTTATGCCATATTCTATGGTCATTTCTCCCATTTCTCTATAAGTAAAAGCTCGTAGCTCGCAAGCTAATTTATCATAATGTTTTATTCGTTCATCAATTTGTTTTAATCTAATATTATCGACATAGCTTAATTCTTGCTGATTTAGGATTGCATTTTTTAAGGCTCTTAATTGGAAAATTCTGGTTTGTAGCTCTTGATATAAATTTTCACGCTTTTTAATCGCTTTTCTTGACTTTTTGTCAATTACTGCAAAGGAAGAAAGATACTTATAACTACCTGCCTCAGGTAACCATGCTGAACCATAAGTATGTGACGAAAAAGTTAAAAGAAAAAGTAAAAAAAATACCTTAAGTAGAAACAAAGAATTAATACTTAAATATTTTCTTTTAACCATAAAAATGTTTTACGTAACCAATTTATATTTTCATCTTCCTCTAATCTAAGAGCATTTTTTTCATATTTCATTGCTTGGCATTTCACCATACCAATAACGCTAGCATACATATAAGGATTATAATTTTCAGCAAAACCAGGTAAATTTTCTGGCTTAGCAATTCTTACTTGCTTATTAAAAATATCAGCAGCTAAATTTTTAATACCAGATAAGCTTGCTCCACCCCCAGTAATTACCATCCGCCTAGCAAGTAAATCACCTACTTTAATGTGGTCATATTGTTCTTTTACTTGATAAAGAATTTCAGTAATTTTAGGATTAATAATGCTTGCCAGATGAGTTGAAGTAATTGTTAAATCAGCACCATAACCGTTATCAGGCTCAAAATCTTCAATACGAATAGTATTATCCTTATTAAAAGAAGTAATTATAGCACTACCATATAATACTTTAATTTTTTCAGCAGCATCTAAGCTGATAGATAATTCTTTAGCAATATCTGAGGTAATATGTGAACTACCAAGTGGAACATAACCTGCATAGATTAACTTACCCCTTAAAAATATACCAATACCCGTAGTATGACTACCTATATCGACAATAACTGAACCGAGTTCTTTTTCATCTTCATTTAAACAAGCAAGTCCAGAAGCATATATAGATAACATAATATCATTTACTTCAACTTGGCATTTAGCAAGGCAGCTAGTTAAATTAACTAACATTGAAGAATTAGCAGCAATAACATGTACTTGACATTGTAATTCCCGACCATACATGCCAATAGGGTTATCAACAACACTATTTTGATCTAAAACAAATTCAATAGGAAAATAATGGATGATTTCTTTATCTTTAACTTTAAAATCGGCAAGTACTTTTTGAATTAGTTTCTTGATATCCTGTTTAGTGATTGCTTGGTTACTTAATTTGATTTTATTATTTACATAATAAGATTTCATACCTGTCCCTGATAGACAAACTGCAACTTCTTTGATACTCCGATCACAATCTTTTTCTAAGGCATATATAGCACTAATAAGACTATTTTCAGCAGCACTTAAATCAGTAATTATACCAGAATTAAACCCTTCGGAATAATGTAATATCTGGGCAATAACTTTAACTAATCCTTGTTTGTTTATGTTTGCTGCAAGCGCTGCAATCTTACTAGTACCAATATCAAAAGCGATAAAATTCGTTACTTTGCTCTTCATTAATACTTATATAAATAAATTAATTTGTCATTATGTATAAATTAAATATAAAACATATTCAAGAATAGAAAAATACTTAATAAGCAAATTTATACAATTTCTTGTTGTTTATTTGAAAAAATAGCAAGATCTTCAATCAACTTCTGGGTAGTTTAGTGATAAAAATACCATTAAACTGGTTTAAACAATAACTTCTGCTCTAATAAAAAGTTTTGACTAGTGACATAATTGATTTTCATATCTATTATTCAAGCCAATAATTTTGATTTAGTTTTAAAAAGAGTATGTTTATGTTGCAAAGAATAATAACAATTAGTTTTTTATTATGTCTTATTTATCCACTTACCTGTGCTGCTGTCAAAAAAGAATTGCCTGAAAGTGAATTAAAGATAACTGCTGCTTGGGCAAGAGCATCGATACCAGGAGCTAAAAGCAGTGCTGGTTATATGAAAATTGAAAACCCAACTGATAAAGATATTACCATAATAGGCGCTTCTGCTGATGTTGCTAATAATACTGAACTGCATGACAGCTATATCGATGAAAAAGGCACGATGATGATGCGAAAACTTGATATGATAGTAGTACCTGCCAAAGGAGAAGTTAATCTAGCTCCATTAGGTAGTAATGTGGCAAATGATACAACTAATAATACTAGTGGTATTCATGTTATGTTAATGCGATTAAAGCGTCAGTTAAATATCGGAGATAAGATTATTATAGAACTAAAAATAAAGAACCATAGACCACAACAAGTTGAAGTGGAAGTAAAATAATAATAAATAACCTCTAACTTGACCGTCAAAATTAGAGGTTACTTTAATTTTCATTTTTTTAAGTAAATATTTAAATAATAAGGAGGAATTTTCATATGTCTAAGATTGCTAGGATCTTTAAACCATTAAATTCAAATTTATTGAGTTCACACCCACAGTTTAATAGATTTTCACAGAAATATTTTTCTACATCTAATCCACCATATAAGACAACAACATTATATACTGCTTATTATAGTAGTAATTCATCTGGGAATGAAGATTCTCCTGTAGGTGATGATGATGGCACAATATATAATAATCGCAGAGTGCATAAAGCTTTGGCTATATCAAGTACAAAGACAGGTAATAAAAAAATACATGAAAGTTATTATGCGGAATCATCATATTCCTATACTAATCTAGAATTAACACCAGTAATAGAACAAGGTAATAGTGAAATTTCAGCTGTTGAAATTATGCAATTATTGAAATGTGGTGATACTAAAAAATTAATGGAGTTAAACAACCTAGGGAAACTAGCAAAAATAACTTTAATATTTAAAAGTATAGTGCTATGATCTGATGTAATGGCACATTTAAGAAA
>JABSSF010000142.1 GCA_013214485.1 Rickettsiaceae bacterium
GCAAAATTTGTTGGTGTTGATTTATCTAAAGTACAAATTGATTCTGGACTTAAATATATTGCAGATTTAGGCTTAAAGAACATTGAATTAAAGCACATATCAATTACTGATATTGATAAAGAATTTGGTAAATTTGATTATATAATATGCCATGGTGTTATTTCTTGGGTTCCTGAGCATGTAAGAGTAAAGATTTTTGATATTTGTAATGAAAATCTTTCAGAAAATGGTATAGCTTACGTTAGTTACAACACACTTCCAGGGTGGAATATGGTAAGAACTATACGTGATATGATGTTATATCATTCACAAAATTTTGCTGATGCAAGAGAAAAAATTGCTCAATCTCGTTTATTATTAGACTTTATTAAAGAAAGTGTAAAAGAACAAAATACTCCTTATTCTCAAATATTAGAGAAGGAAGCTGAGTTATTATCAAAACAGTCAGATCATTATCTAAGGCATGATCATTTAGAGGAAGATAATAAGCAATATTATTTTAATGAATTTATAGGAGCAGCTAATAAAAGGGGTTTACAATATTTAGCCGATTCTTCTATAGCCAGTATGTATGTTGGTAATATGCCACAAGGCGTAGTGGAGAAATTACAAGGGTTAAATGATATTGTGAAAGTAGAGCAATATATGGATTTCATAACTAACAGAAGATTTAGAACTACGTTGTTATGTCATAAGGATGTTAAGTTAAATAGGGCATTAAATAATGACATGATTAAGAACTTTACTATCACTTTTGATATTATTCCAGAAAAGCCTTTTAAAGATATAAGTTTGAATTCAGGAGATAATTTAAAATTCTTTTATGGTGGTAATACAGATAACTCATTATCTACTAGTTCTCCAGCTTTAAAAGCAGTACTTTATGTATTAGCTGAAAATAGAAATAATCCATTATCTTATGATAAAATTGTAAAATTAGCAGATAAGAAACTAGCTGGGGGCCATAAGCAGAACATAGAAAATGAATTGTTAAATAATTTAATGAATTTAATGATTAAAGGTTATATTAATTTATCATCTAATGTTGGTAATTTAGATAAGGTAAGTAAAGAAAAACCAAATGTAATTACGATGGCAAAATATCAAGCAAATAAAACTGCTAATAATTGGGTAACTAATCTTAGACATACTATTGTACCAATAAATAATTTTGATAAAGTAGCTGTTACTTATATGGATGGCAAAAATACTAAAGAACAAATTATTAAGAAACTACTAGAAGATATTAAGAATAATAAATTTTCTGTTTCTAAAGATGGTAATAAGGTAGAAAAGGAAGAAGATATTAAAAATGAAATTGAAGCTTTCTTAGAAGATACAATAAATAGATTTTATGATAATGCTTTATTAATGTAAAGCTTAGGTGCAGAACTATAAAGATGCTTTTCATTAGTTCTGTACCTTGGTTTATGGTATTTATTTGTTGAAAATTGTAAGGGGGAAAACAATGGATCAATCATTACTTGGAAAATATTGGCAAGCAATAAATACGGATGAAGAGGTTATCCAAGAATTATCTAGAGGGTTAAAGATCAATGATTTTCTTGCTAGAATTTTATCCCAAAGGATCAAAGCTCCAGAATTTGGTATAGATTTTTTAAATCCTAAAATTAAGAACTTAATTCCAGATCCTTTTCATCTGTTAGGAATGAAACAAGGAGTAGATCGTGTTATCCAGGCAATAAATAAGAAAGAAAGAATTTGTATTTTTGCTGATTATGATGTTGATGGAGCAACTTCTTCAGCATTACTTAAGAATATTTTATCTGAATTTAATTTAGAAATTGATATTTATGTGCCTGATCGGATTATTGAAGGTTATGGTCCTAATAAGGTAGCAATTCAAAAAATTAAAGATAGCGGGATAAATTTGATAATTACAGTAGATTGTGGTTCGGTTGCTTTTGAAGCCTTAGAACATGCAGCCTTACTAGGTTTAGATGTAATAGTAATAGATCATCATCTAAGTATGGATATACTACCTAAAGCTGTAGCAGTTATTAACCCTAACCGCATAGATCAAGAAAGTGATTGTAAGAATTTAGCAGCGGTAGGAGTTGCGTTTCTTTTTGTTGTAGCTTTAATATCTGAACTTAAGAAAAATAATTTTTTTAGCAAAAATAATGTGATTGAACCAGATTTATTAAGTCAATTAGATATTGTGGCTTTAGGTACAGTTTGTGATGTGATGCAGCTTACAGGGTTAAATAGAGCGTTTGTTTCGCAAGGTCTTAAAGTAGCAAAACTCAGACGAAATGTAGGGTATAGGGCTTTATGTGATGTTGCCGAAATTGGTGAGGCAATTAATAGTTATCATTTAGGTTTTATTTTGGGGCCAAGGATTAATGCTGCTGGTAGGGTAGGTAACTCACATCTTGGGGCAAGTCTATTATCGACTAAATCTGATATTGAAGCTTTAAATATAGCTAAAGAACTTGATAAGCATAATAATGAGCGAAAAGTTATAGAATTAAAAGTTTTAGAAGAAGCTAAAAAGATTGCAGGCAAGCAGCAAGATCAAGCAATGTTGTTTATTGCTGGTGAAAATTGGCATCCAGGGGTTATTGGTATTGTAGCTGGTAGGTTAAAAGAACAATATAATAAGCCAGTAGCAGTACTTTCTATTGAAGGAGAAGAAGCTAAAGCTTCTTGTCGTTCGGTAAAAGGAGTAGATTTTGGTACTAAAATTGTTATTGCTAAAGAACAAGGGTTACTAATTGCTGGTGGAGGGCATTCTATGGCTGCAGGTTTCACTGTACATAAAAGTAAATTAGGAGCATTACAGCAATTTTTAAATAATGAAATTACAAAAGATTTGGTTGTTTCCAAAGAGCATCTAACAGAATTTTATGATGCAGATATTACTACTACTGCAGTAAATCTTGACTTAATGACGGAGATCGCTAAATTAGAGCCTTATGGCATAGGTAATCCAGCCCCAATATTTAAATTTTCTAGTCTTTATGTACTTAAAGCTGATATCGTTGGGTTAAAACACATTAAGATAGTTTTTGCTCCAGCTAGAACTACTTATGGCAGCAAGCCATTAAATGCAATTGCTTTTAACAGTGTAGGCACTCCACTTGGTGAGGCGATAATGTCAGCAAGGCCACATAATTTTTCTGTATATGGGTCTTTAAAAATAAATGAATGGCAGGACAGGAAAACAGTACAATTGCAGCTTAAAGATTTGATTATTGAAAAAGCTTGCTAGTTACTTCCTAATTTAGTAAAATCTATGGCTATTTATAGTCATTAGATGTGAAGCGGTCGCGTCG
>JABSSF010000143.1 GCA_013214485.1 Rickettsiaceae bacterium
TGAGTCATTTAAAGGAGAGTGGAATTACATTATAAAACCTATTAAATATTAAAGTTATTTTTGCAAGCTTCCTTAGGAGTATTTATAATTAGTCATTTAATAGCAGCATATGAATTAAAAAAACTATCTCTCATATTGTGTGTATTATCAATTATGGTAACTTTAAGTTCAGGTAGTGCTACTCATATTATGAGTATTATCAATATTTGGTTTTTAGTGCCTGTAACCTTGTATACTATGTTTTTGCTAGTATATTTAAGCTTTATAAAATATAATACGAAAAAAAATATTGAATATAGTCTAAGCAGTAATACTGATACAAATTTTGATTTGTAATCTAGGTTTGATCTTGTTAGATTTTTTCTTAATTAATTAAAACGATTTCGATCATGCTTAGCATCATAATCAATATAAGGGCCAAAAGGAATAATTCTATTTGGGTTAATGGCTTTATGACTAGTATAATAATGGGTCTTTATATGCTGCATATTTACCGTATCTTTAACTCCAGATACTTGATATAAATCTCTAGTATAATTATCAATATTTGGATAATCTCTAATCCTACGTATATTACATTTAAAATGCCCAACATATACTGGATCAAAGCGTAGTAGGGTAGTAAATATTCGCCAATCTGCTTCAGTTATTTTATTACCTACAAGGTAACGTTGTTTACTTAAACGTTTTTCTATTTCATCAAGAGCAGCAAATAGCTTCTTAACTTCATCTTCATAAACCTCTTGTTTAGTAGCAAAACCAGCTTTGTAAACGCCATTATTTATAGTATCATAAACAAAATTATTAACTTTATCGATTTCTTGGCTTAAATTTGAAGGATAATAATCATCTTCATTACCAGTAATGTGATTAAATTCACTATTAAACATTCGTATTATTTCAGAGGATTCATTATTTACTATAGTTTTTGCTGTTTTATCCCATAAAACTGGTACAGTGACTCTTCCTGTATATTTAGGATTAGCTAAAGTATAAATTTGATGCATATATTTTTTACCATTAACAGGGTCAGGATCATTATTCATTTCCCAACCATTTTCTCCCATATGAGCATCGACAACAGTTAAAGGGATTATTTTTTCTAACCCTTTTAATTTACGAAATATTGCTGCTCTATGAGCCCAAGGACAAGCATAGGAAATATAAAGATGATAACGACCTACTTCAGCTGGGAATTTATTTGAACCAATAAAATCTCGGAATGATGATTCTTGTCTTTTAAATTTACCATTCGTACTTTTAGTATCATACCATTGATCAACCCATTTACCTTCTACTAATAACCCCATTTTTATTACCTTTAACTAATTAAATATCTATTAAATCAGTAACAACAATATATTGTATATTACCAATGTAAGTAACTGTAACATTATTATTGTTGTCAAGCAATCTTCTGGTAGCATAGAATTGCTTTTTTCTATATGATTATATTGTTTTATCAAATAATGAATATTAAACAAATGACTATAATTACTTATGAAGACTTTGAAAAAGTAAACTTACGATCTGGTACAGTTGTAAAAGTAGAAGAATTTCCGAGAGCTAAAAAGCCAGCTTTTAAAGTATGGGTAGACTTTGGCAAAGATATTGGTGTATTGCAAACATCGGCACAAATCACTGCTCATTATAATGTTGATTCCTTAGTCGGTAAATCAGTTATTGGATGTGTTAATTTAGGAGAAAAAAATATTGCTGGTTTTCTTTCACAATTCTTGTTAGTCGGCTTTGCTGATGAGAGTAGCAATATATGCTTGGCAACTGTTGACTTTGCAGTGCCAAATGGTAAAAAACTATGTTAGATAATTTATATGAACGATAATACAAAAAAGAAGATAGAAATTTTCCCTTATAACCCTTGCTGGCCAGAAATTTTTGCCGTAGAAGCTGTAAAGATAAAAGAAGCTTTAGGTAAGCATTGCTTAGAAATTCATCATATTGGTTCTACATCGATACCTAACATGGCTGCAAAGCAAGATATAGATATTTTATTAATTGTTGATCATCTAAATAATGCTTTAAAGTTACAAGATATTAACTATATATTTAGAGGTGAGATAAACATTCCTCTAAGGTATTACTTCAAAAAAAACACCGAATTTGCAAAAGTGAATTTACATGCTTGTGAAGCAGATCATGGCTTTATAAAACTAAATTTAACTTTTAGAGATTTTCTACGAGCAAATGATAAGGAAGCTAGAGAATACCAAGAATTAAAATATCAAATTATAAAATCGCCTGATGCCCATAGCAAAGTAGGCGAAATGATTTCTGTTTATGGTACTCGTAAAAATAGCTTTATTAAATCAATACTTAAAAAAGCTGGTTACAATGATTTTATGATTAATTTTTGTATTCATCAAGAGGAATGGGATAAGTATCATCAAATAAAAGAAGAAATGTTATTTCAACCAAAAGGAGTAAAATACGATAAAAACTACCCAGCAATAAATAGCAAAAATGATTATCATTTTTGTATGTATAAAGGCTTTGATATAGTAGCTATTGCCCATGTTTGTTTATTACCTAACAACCAAGCTAAGGTTAAATCATGTATTGCAGATAAATTATTTGAAAATCAAGATTTGGAAACTAGATTACAAAATTTTATTGTAAAATGGTTAGGTCACGCCGATATATAATCGGCTCGTGATGATGGTTTCTTTGTTGTGTTGTGAACGTTAGCCATGTAAAACGTATCATTGCAAACGCTCACAAGCATTTATATGAACTACAATAATTTGATATTATCAGCAGCATCCTTTCCTCGGTTATTTACTATATCAAAACTAACAGTTTGTCCTTCTGTTAATTCAGTTAAGCCAGCATTTTCTATTGCTGTAAGATGTACAAAAACATCTTTACTTCCATCATCTGGAGCAATAAAGCCATATTTTTTTGATTTATCAAACCATTTTACAGTACCAGTAGTCATAAGTTTCTCCGTTATATTATGTTTTAAAAATTTTAATAGTATATAGATTGTTAAAGTTTTACAGAAACACAGGAGTAAGGCTATTTAAAGACTAATTGTAATATAGTAAAATTTTGAGCAATAAATATACGCTAAGTATAGCGTATAGCATTAAAACATCAACAATAATTATATGCACAATATAAAAAATGATATTCTTAATAATTATTGACTAAGAATTATGTTGATTTTACTCTTAAATAATATTGTATTTACATTTAAATTTGAGACACTTAT
>JABSSF010000144.1 GCA_013214485.1 Rickettsiaceae bacterium
TATTTTTCTATTGCTACTTTTCTAACGCTAATTACAACAATATCAATTGATAAGGTATTGTATCAAGATAATTTTTATTTAATCAGTATTATTCAATCTTTAGTATTAGGAATTGCGATGCTATTTCTTTGTCATGGATTATTAGCTGAAGATTTTAAGAAAAAATACATAGGAATAATATGGTATATTTCAATATTTTTTAGTCTTGTAGTAGTAAGCAGTTTTTTAGTATTACTCAGTAAGTTTTCGCATGTATCACTAATTGTTTTAACAGTGCATCTCACTCTTGTACCTCTACTGCTTGGATGGCGTATGGCTCTTTTCATGATTATAGTAGGTTTACGGTTATCTTTTTCTATGTATGAATCGTTTATAGGTGAAGTGATAGCTGGGGAAATCTATGATTTTAAACTTAAAATGCTTTATATATGGTTTATGGTTTGTGGATTTGCTCTACTTTTCTAAAAAGTAATCAAGATGAAACTGAAGAAGCAAAGATAAAAGCAAGTAGCTTAGAAAACAAGGTAATTACCTTAGAAAAAGAAAAAGATTATTTTAGAAGAGAGTTTCAAAATTTATCTATAGGTATAGATTATTTAGATAATTATTTCACAAATAAAGAAAACCAACTAAAGAAAAAGAACTTATATTTGCATGAAAAAATAAAATTAATGAACATTGAAATAGAAAAGCTTCAAGATATGAAAGATGAATTTTTACGTAATATGCCACATGAATGTAACGCCCCTCTTACAGGAATCTTATCATTGAGTGATGCTCTATATTCTAGTTATGATAGCTTGAATAAGAAGACAATAAAAGACTCAATAAAAAATATAGTAAATAGTGGAGACCGCTTAAAAAGCTACATACATAACATGATTGATTTGTCAAAATTAACAACGCTTTCCTATGAACTTGATAGGGAGCAAGTAAATTTAAGTGAGTTAGTAAAAAATAGGCCATACTTGTATAAAAAAATCTTCTCAGATGATAAAAAGCAAGAGTTCAAGTTTGATGTTGAAGATGATATTGTGATAAATGTGGATGAGTATTTTATGACGCAAGCAATTGATAATTTAATAAGTAATGCGGTTAAGTATGGAGAAGGGGAAGAGATCACTATCAGCCTTAAGAAAGTAGGTAATAATATAGAATTCAAAATAATAGATCAAGGCATAGGTATTCCAGAAAATGAATTACATAGTATATTTAGTAAGTTCATGGTGAGTTCTAGAACAAAAACCCCAGCAGGAGGTAGAGGCATAGGTCTTGCATTGGTACAAAAGATCATTGAGGCTCACAAAGGGAAAGTTTGGGCTAAAAATAACGAAGAGCAAGGGTCAACATTTCAGTTTGTTATGCCCATTTCTTAAAATTTGAAGTGCATAAACCATCAGTTATAACTCATCTTGAGCCTGATGTTTTAGGATGGTAGAGTGAGAAATTAATCTTACTTAACGTAACTTCCAATGTCAAAACAGGAAAGCAAACACAATTTTATCCGTGGTTCACAGCTTTGGGCTCATTATGTGCGTATGCTTATCCAAGGCATTAAAAATACATTTATTGTTGGTGTTTGCTTTAGCTTCCTAATTATAATATTTCGTATATTTGAGTATTTAACCTTTACTGATATCTATTATTTCTTTATCCAATGTTACGCTTGGCTGAAATTAGAAATTTTTGGAATTTCCTATGATAAAGCTAAAATAGGAATTAATATATATTCTCTAAAACAAGGTAAGTTTATTTATTGCAGTGCTGAGAGTTTTGTCTGGCATTTTTGGTATCTCACTCCATACGGGAAACGTATTATTATGCTTTTTAACTGGTTAACCCTAGAGGGTATCATTGAGGCTTTTAAATTTTTCTGGATTGGAATATTTGTGGGTAGCTTATTCTTTGTTTTTGAGGGTAGGCGAGTGATGAATATTCGCAAATTACGTGGTGGAGATTTAATTAAGCCTAAAAAATTAGCTAGGTTGTTACGTAGAAAAAACGCTACTTCAAAAATAAAATTTAGTGGACTACCCTTAGTAAAAAATTCTGAAACCAGACATATCTTGGTTACTGGTACTACAGGCTCTGGCAAAACTAATATGATTAATGAATTAATTCCGCAAATACGATCATTAAATCAACGAGCAATTATAGTTGACCTGAGTGGCAGTTACTATCATAAATTCTTTAATCCACAAACTGATACATTATTAAACCCTTTTGAAAAAAATAGCGTTGATTGGTCACCATGGCTAGACGCTACGGAACATTATGAGTTTGATTCTTTAAGTGAATGTTTTTTTGATGATGATAGTTTTAATAGTGATCCTTATTGGGAAGAATCTGCAAAAAAAGTATTATCAGTAGCCCTGCAAAAAGAAAGAAAAAATAAAAGTATAGAACAGTTGCTGGATATTTTAGTTAAAGCAGATTTCAAGAAATTTTGTAAATACTTTGAAGGAACATATGGTGCGGGACTGGTATCTAGTACTTCCGATAAAACAACATCTTCTACTAGAGCAACTTTAGTGAATAAAATTGAGAGATTGAAACATTTAAAGGATAAAGGTGATTTTAGCGTTAAAGAATGGATTCATTATGATAAAGGTTTATTATTCATTACTGCTAACCCTAAGCATAGAGACACTTTAAGACCACTAATATCAATTTGGATTAATATTGCTATACAAGGTTTAATGGACAGAGATCAGTTTTACAGTAATGATAAAATGTGGTTCATACTCGATGAGTTACCTGCATTAAAGAAAATTCCTGCACTTAAAACTGGACTTGCAGAATCACGAAAATATGGTGGTTGTTTTGTTGCTGGCATTCAGAATATATTTCAGCTTGAGGAGGCTTATGGTAAAGCTACTAGTTCATCATTGCTTGATATGTTTAATAGCAAATTCTTCTTCAAAGTAAGTTGTCATAATACTGCTGAATATGCCGCAAAAACCTTAGGTGAAAAAGAAATTAATGAAATCAAAGAAACCATGTCATATGGCTCTAATACTATCCGTGATGGCATTAATATTAATAATACTGATCGTATGAAACCTTTAGTAATTAGTTCTGATTTATTATACTTAGGAAGCTTGCAAAAATAACTTTAATATTTAATAGGTTTTATAATGTAATTCCACTCTCCTTTAAATGACTCAT
>JABSSF010000145.1 GCA_013214485.1 Rickettsiaceae bacterium
TGCATGATATTCATCACCAGAAGAAGTATATACCTTAAATGGTTTTGTGTTAAAATCTACTTTTTTAACATAATCATGGACAAATTCTGTTCCGACATTCGTTGCTTGTGCTTCCATTTCTTGCATCAACCATGGACCTTGGATAACTTTACTAAAACCTGGATAATTTTCTACATCCGTCGTAATAGTCATTTGCCCACCTGGTTGCATGCCATGAATTAAAATAGGTTTTAAAGAAGCTCGTGCTGCATATATTGCGGCAGTAAGCACAGCTCGCCCTGAGCCAATGATTAAAATTTTAGATTTTTTTATTGTAAAATATAATTGCCATAACAGGCATATATATTAAAACAAATATCAAAGAAAGCAACACTGCAGTTGCAACTTTTTCAGGATAAATTTTATAAAGTGATGCAAGAACAATTGTATTGGTCGCAAGTGGGGACATTGCTAAGAGCTGCAAGGCATTATAATAATTACTATCATACCAGCCAGTAAACAGCATATCAAAACCAATAAATAAGTTAAAAGCTAATGGAAAAAAGAAAAATTTACTAGCAAAAGCAGCGGCAGTAAATTTGATGTCGAATTTAAATTCTTTAATATCAGCAAGGGCAACACCAATCATTACCATACCTAAAATAGCATATGCCCCTTTCATATCCCCAATAAACTCATCAAGAAAATCTGGTAATTGAAAACCACTTAAACTCATGATACAGCCAAGGAAGAAAGCATTAAGTATGGGAAGCCTTGCTACTTTTCTTAAGCTCTCTCTTGCTG
This sequence comes from Rickettsiaceae bacterium, assembly GCA_013214485.1. GTDB lineage: Bacteria > Pseudomonadota > Alphaproteobacteria > Rickettsiales > Rickettsiaceae > JABSSF01. Next base: position 784 of record JABSSF010000145.1, read on the forward strand.
AACTAACACTTTTAGCACAAAAATAACAACCAATTGAAGCTTCATAAATTGCAACTCCAATTAGAGCCAGTGCATAGATACTTAAAGTATAATCATCAAAAATTACAGTAGCTATTGGTAATACTACATAACCACTATTTCCAGTACCAGCTGATAATGCTAAAATATTACGGTGTTTATCATTCCAAACTATCCCATAAAAAATATAGCTTAGGAAGCCAAGAGCAGTGCTAATTAAAAAAGCTAAAATGGTAACCCCTAAGTCAGAAAAGCTTAAATTAGCACTTGTTGGAATAGCAAAAAATACAATTGGTGCTACAAAGTAAAATAATAATGCTGCTATACTATCTTTTTCTACATTAGAGTATTTCCCAGATAAAAAACCAATAACAACGCTAAATAACGAAGAAAGAACTTTGAGAAAAACTAAACTAAATAGTACCATATAATGTATTTCATACTATAAAATGATTCCCTAATCTTATTATACCAGTAATATTTGTTAACGTAAATAAAGTTTTATAATAACAGTAACTTTTCCATTATCTTCTTAAGTGAAATAACGTTTACATTATTTGCAATTGGAAATTCATCATCGCCGCCATAAACGATATATTTATGAGTAGCTTTAACATCTTGACAAATAAGATCAAAATTTTTATTAATTTTTGGTGCAAGGCCGTATTTAATTTCAATAGCCCATAATTCATCTGCAGAGATTTTGATCAATAAATCTATTTCAGCTCCAGCAGCTGTGCGATAGAAATAAGTTTCTATATGTCTTGGTAAAATTGAATGTATATTTTCAACAACAAACCCTTCCCAGCTCTTGCCAAGTATAGGATTAGCCAGAAGTGCTTCATAATTATCAATACCAAGTAATTTATGTTGAATTCCACTATCACAAATGTAAAATCTAGGCGATTTCACTAATCTTTTTTTAACATTAAGATACCAAGGTTCAATACGTCTAACTAACAACAAATCAACTAGAATATCAATATAATGACTGATAGTTTTACTGCTAACTTCTAAATTACTAGCCAGCATTGAATAATTAATTGTTTCTCCTTGTAAATGAGCTAACATAGTCCATAATCTACGTAATCTAGTTGCTGGAATACGAAACCCCATTTGTGGTATATCACGCTCTAAATAGGTACGGATTAAATCTTCTCGCCATGACACAGATTGCTCATTACTTGCAAGATAACTGTTAGGAAAGACACCTTTAAACCATAATTTATTTCTTTCTGCCAACTCATCGTAAATTTCTAACAGATTAAATCCTCCCATTTCAATATAGCTAATACGCCCAGCTAAACTTTCTGAAGATTGACGAAGTAAATCCATACCAGCAGAACCAAGTAATAAAAATTGATTCCCTTTTCTCCCAGCTTGGATATTTTTATCAATAATTCCCCGTAATATATTAAATAAGTCTGGAGTACGCTGAATTTCATCTAAAATTATTAGCTTATCATCATGCTGTGATAAGAAACTTATCGGGTCACTAAGTTTGAGAAGATCTTCAGGAGATTCTAAATCAAGATAAATAGATGATTGGTTTTCAGCAATTTTTTTTGCTAAGGTTGTTTTCCCTACTTGACGAGTACCAAGTAATACTACAGCTGGGGTATTTGCTATAGTTTTTCTTAGTTTATCTGTAATCCATCTTTTGATCATACCTTGCATTTTAGGAGTTTAACTTCAAAAATGCAAGGTAAAATGTAAAATCTACTAATTATTGATTCCAAGTTAATCTAGGTCGTTTACTACACCACTTGGAGCAAGATCATCATTATAATGATTTTTATCAGCGCCAGAAAGATCTAAATCTTCTTTATTACTAGATTCATTATGATGATGAAAACAATAATTTAATTCAGTCCAGTGATCTTTGACTGCTAGCTTATCCTTACTATATTCTATGATCTTTTCTATACTATTTAAGGACGAATTTACAATATTTCCAATTGCAAAATTAATTGCTTTTTTCATGTTTATAATTAAAAGCGGGTTATTATTATTTTCACTATTTACTTTCATAATATGGGCAATTAAATCTATATTCTCTTCTTTTATTGTCCGTTTAAAAAAATAATTATTTGCTAATTCAGGCTTATTATCTATTAGCGATTTACATATATCAGTAAAAACTTTTTTATCAAATACATGCTTAAAATCAAAAACAAATATCAATGCAACTTTAATATAGTAATTTCACTTGACAAATGAATATAAATATGGGATTTTCAATGAAAAAATGAAATATCCAATAATATTCAG
>JABSSF010000146.1 GCA_013214485.1 Rickettsiaceae bacterium
ATTTTCTTAAATGTGCCATTACATCAGATCATAGCACTATACTTTTAAATATTAAAGTTATTTTTGCTAGTTTCCTAGAACATTTATTGTTTATTTTACGTTCAAAATTGAATATTCTATTTTGTATGTTATGCATAATTTCTCGATCACTTACAGTAAATATAGTTCTGTTACACCATGACCGGGGAGTTTACAAAACTACTATCCATATAGCTATGACAATCTTTAGGACTATACCTTGAACATACATTGTCATCTCCCCGACCAAAAAAGGACACACCTATAATAAGCGTGTTAATGGATAGCTGGGATTGTAACACCCAAGAACAACTTTTAAGAGCTATTCCAACTGAAATTTAAATCATTTTAACATTGAAGTCAATAACATTATCTTATATAGTTAGGTTGTGTTAACAGAGCTTAAAACTAATAAAAAACCTGTTTTAGGTAGATTTTAAGAACTCTGAATTAACTTTTCACCTTCATATTACACCAACGCCACTGACTAAGCTTAAAATTAAAAATATTTTTACTTGATTTTCTATTTTAGAAATGGTACTTTTGGATGTATAATTTTAACCTTTTAACTTAAATAAATAATCTTGCTATGATAAAAAAACTTACACAAATTTTTCTTACTACATGTATTTTAATGTTTAACTTAAAAGCCTTTGGTCATCTTAATAATGAGGCTGAATATTATATCTCACAAATGCTTGAAAAAAAAGCCCCCTACACGGTACAAATATTAGATTATAAATTTGTTATTAAAAGTAGTAATGTCTATTCACCTGATGACGGATTTACAGACTTTTTTTATAATTATTTATCACAAAATAATCTGATAAAAGATAAAGTTATCGCAGAAGTTTATAGTAGCTGTTTACCAATAATGATCATGACAGCGAAAAGTGGAGCTAAAGAAGCAATTGGTTATGACAGCAATCCTTATGCTGTAGAATCTGCACAGCAAAATATCATTAATCATAGCGTTGCAAATAAAGCTATGATATTAAATGGTAAGAATCTTGCTGAAGCTTTTGCTGCATATAAAGGTAAAGTAGACGTTTTATTTACTAACCTTCCTTGGGACAGCATACCTCAAGATGAATTTGACAATATAGCTGCAGACAGAAAATGGATAAGTAATTATTTCTATGACCCAGATAATAAACATGTTACTAGTATTCTTACTGATGGTGGTAAGTTGTTATCAAAAAACGGTAAAATATATATTCCTGCTACTGATAGAATATTATCTAGAATTGCCAAAGTTTGTAAAAAAACCAATAAGAATTATAAAATTGTAGCTAAGGATCAATATAAAAATGGTAACATGCATTATATTGTCGAAATTACTGCAGCTAAATAGTTTAAAATAGAATAATTATATGATAAAAAAAACTAACCTTATCATCCTTGTTATATTTATTACTATGATCAACTTCAATGTGATGGGTAAATTAAACAATGAGGCTGAATATTATATTTCACAAATTTTGAAAACGAAAATTCCTTAAGAAACTAATTTACAAAATGTTAGATTTATAGTTAAAAGCAATCATGTGTATCCACCTGTTGGCAAGTCCTCTGCTATTTTTGCTGATTATTTAATAAAAAATGATTTAATTAAAGGCAAAGTTATTGTAGAAATTCGCAGTGGTTGTATGCCAATTGGTATATTTGCAGCTAAAAATGGAGCTAAAAGAGCAGTTGGGTTAGATAGCAATGTTGATGCTTTACGATGTGCTCAAGAAAATGTTATTGGAAACAGCCTAGCAGGCCGTAGTTCAGTCTTAACTGGTGATAATATAACTAAGGATTTAAAAGAATATAATGGTAAAATAGATGTTTTATTTACTAATCTTCCTTGGGATGAAATATCACAAAGAGATTACAATAAAATACCTAAAGATAGAAAAGCACTTAGTAATTCTTTTTATGATGTTAATAATCAATTTATAACAAGTATTTTAACCGAAGGGTATAATTTATTATCTAAGAATGGCAAATTATATATTACTGCAACTGACAGAGTATTGCCCAGAATTGATAAAGTTTGTCAAAAAACAAATCGAAATTATAAGGTGGTAGTACAAGAAGCTCATAAAAATGGTAACATGCATTATATTTTAGAATTTTCAGCAGCGAAATAATATGTTGAAAACCCCTGAAATGGCAGTTGAACAATTCACTTTTTAAATTTCTTAGCTTTATTGAAGAATTTCTTGGCCTCTTTTTTCCTACCTAATTTCTCTAATATTAAAGCTTTCATGTAAAAGGCATCATAAAATTTAGGATCAAATCCTAAAGCTATATTTATATTTTCTAATGCCTTTTTAAGCTTTTCCTGTGTGTATAATGTTTCAGCTTTAACAGCAAAAAACTTCGCACTCTTAGGATTTATTGTAATAGCCTTGTTTATAAATTCATTTGCTTTTTCATATTCACCTAATCTTCTATATTCTATAGCCAACATTCCATAACATTTATCACAATTAGGATACAATTCTATTGCCCTTCTATATGATAGAATAGCTTTTTGATATTCTCCCAAAACACTTAAAATATAACCCATATCAAAATAGCCTTGAAAATTCTTAGGATCCATTTTAATTATTTTATCAAATGTTTTTAGTGCTTCTCTATTTTTATCTAATGTTATTAATATATATCCTTTTTCTACAAGAGCCTTAAAGTGATAGGGATTATATTTTATAGCCAAATTAAAAGCCTCCAGAGCTTCTTTATATCTTTTTAGATCTTTTAAAACAACACCCTTTTGATAATATATACCTTGTATATTATTAGCTTTATATTTTATAGCAAGATCAAAATATTTAACTGCTTCTACTAAATTGTCTAAATTAGCAAAAGCAAATGCTTTTCCAAAATAAGGGTCTCCATAAGTTGGCGATAGCTCAATAGCTTTATCAAAATACTCTATAGATTCTTTATGTTTAGATAAATCAACACTTAAAATTCCTCCCCATGAACAGGGCAATTTAAAAGTCACAATCAAAGATTACAAATTACTCTTGAATAGAAACTTATAAAAAACCAATTCTTGT
>JABSSF010000147.1 GCA_013214485.1 Rickettsiaceae bacterium
CCCTTGTATCTTCAGCTTTGCTATTAGTATCAGCAAGTTTAACCTTATTTAGTGGCAATGCAATATTTATAAAGATGAAACCCACCTTATTTTATTTCATATTTGCTGTAATATTATTTATTACTAATTTCCGCGAAAAAACGGCAATAGAATTTGTCTTTGGCAAAACTATTTCATTCAAGAAGTCAATTCATTGGAAGAAATTAAATTTACGTTTTGCTTTATTTTTCATAATAATGGCTATTTTTAATGAGATTATCTGGCGTAATTTTCCTGAAGATATTTGGGTAAATTTTAAAGTTTTCGGTGCATTACCAATCACTTTAGTTTTTATCATGTCACAAATTCCATTTATCATGCGACATCAAAAATCTATATAAAATGGAAATATACTATTTAAGCATATATTAATTATTGCCTTGATTTTTGCTTATAATTTAATAATATATAAATGTATCATTAAATTATAAGGAGGATATTAATGGCAAAATCATATAATGAAGTACAACTAAAAAAAGCATTATTAGTTTCAGGTTATATAAGGGAATTTGATAATAATCAAAATATTAGTCATATAGATATTTCAAAATTAATTACTAACTATGTAATTCAAATGAGTATAATATGTTTGTCATTTGAGGATGTGTATCGTAGAGTTGCACCATTTACTTCGGCAGGATGGGAAAAAGAACCAATCAAAGACCCCGAACAACAACTAGGACTTATATCATGTTTCTTAAAACGCAAGTCTATGGCAGAAAGAGATTTTATTTTTCTGCCTAAAGCACCATTACCCCTAGAAGGATATGGAGTTCAAGAAAAACATATTAAAATAACGATTAAATTTAGTTACGCCCCTAATACTTTAATAGACCTAATAAAAAAAACACAGTCAGAATTAAAGCCAGAAGATAAATTTATTGAGATAAATGAAAAGACACAGTCTTTTATTGTAAAGTCAATTGATCCAAGTAATAATAATTATTGTGGTGCAGACATAAGGCATCAAAATGAGAAAAAATGGTCACACAAAGTTTTTCCTAAAGATAAAAAAATGCAATTAATATTATCATTTAGTTATCAATCTAAAACTCTATTAAAAAGCATTATTGATGTTTTAAAAGAATATACCATCATCTTTAATGATAATATGATGGTCAAATCTTTAGGTGAACTTATTGACGATAATTATAGAGATACAAACAAGCTGTATTTAGAGGTAGATCTAAACCCAATTGCCCTAAATACCATCGAATTATCTGGGAATAATCAACCCTCAGAAGATATTACAGATTCTCAGTAATTTTGATAATCTTCATTTAAATTTTTGTTGTATTATTTATTCTCCAAACAATAAAACTTAATTCCTTATTAATGTATTATCTTTTATATGATTGTAAATTTGAATATAATATATTAATAAGGAATTAAAGTTAATTGATGGAAAAATTCATCGGTAAATATCGTTTAAAACAAATCAAAAAAGCAGAAGATAATGCGTATAATTGGCTTTTTCTTCCAGGAGGACCTGGTATAGGAGCTGATTATCTAGAATCTTTTGTAACAAAATTACCTTTAAAAAATAATTTATTTATAGCAGATTTTCCAGGTGATGGTAGTAATCGTAATTGCCAAGAAGTTAACTTTGATTTATGGCGAAATGGTCTTTTATAATTAATACAAGAATTACAACCTTGCATTTTAGTTACCCATTCCTTTAGTGGTATGTTTGCTTTATCAGTTTCTGAACTTGAAAAATTGTTAAAAGGACTAGTAATTATTAGTAGTGCTCCTGATAGTAGTTGGATTGCAGAATCAATTAATACAATCAAAAAATATAATCTTCCAGACGTTAGCAAAGCTATAAAAAAAATGAATGATGAGCCTACAGATAATAACTTAAAATTATTATTTTATGAATGTATTCCTTATTTATTTGAGCCAAACCAAATTGCGGCTGGTAAAGTCATTTTAGAACAAAATCAATATAATATAATGACCAGACTTTGGGGGCATAATATATTCCATCCACAATTTAAATATCAATGGATTCCGGATAAATTACCAACTTTAATAATAGGTAGTTCAAGCGATAAAACTTTGCCAATGCTATTATTTACTAGAGCAAAAGAATTTCAGAAAAGTAACATTAAAATGGTTGACCTTCAGGATGTTGGACATTACCCGTGGCTAGCAAAATTTGACGAAATTAGTAACTTAATGCTTGAGTTTATGGTACTGGTGGCAAATAAATCTTAAAACTCATAGATATGTAATATAATCAAATCTGGATCGCACGCGTAAAGCCAAAGGTTGGCTTAGGATGACGGGAATCAGTTCTTTAAAGCTTTTCAAGATTAGTTTTATAATATTTTATCCAATTTTGGATGTAACAAAAAATCTGAAACTGAGTATATAAATACTATATAAGCCGAAGATAAGAGCCATTATCCACATAGCCCCATGAGGATCCCAGCTATTCATACCAAAACCAACTATTACTGGGCCAATCAACATACCAATTGAATAATTCATCACAAATACTGAATTTGCAGCAGCAAGCTCTGCTCCGTCAAATCTTGATCCTATACGGCTAAGACCTAAAGTATATAATCCAGGAATAATACCGCCCCAAAAGAAAACGATAATTGCAAAAATAATAACGTTATGTGATATAAATGGAATCATTACGGCCCCTAAAAAACCTAGCAATGCAAAAGACACAAAGAGTAACGTTGTATTGATACGATCAATTAAAAAACCAATAGGAATCTGGAATACTACGTTGCCAAGACCCATTGCAAGAAGAAATGTAGCAAATTCTTGTGGTTGATAACCAATTCGTAAACCGTAAACTGGGAACATAGATAATAAACCGCTTTCGGATATAGCAAATATAAAAACGGTAATCATTGCTAGTGGTTCTATGTTAAAAAATTGCCAAAATGCAGTCTTTTTTTCTTCCTTAGGAAACTAGCAAAAATAACTTTAATATTTAAAAGTATAGTGCTATGATCTCATGTAATGGCACATTTAAGAAAA
>JABSSF010000148.1 GCA_013214485.1 Rickettsiaceae bacterium
TTTTCTTAAATGTGCCATTACATCAGATCATAGCACTATACTTTTAAATATTAAAGTTATTTTTGCTAGTTTCCTAAGAATGAAAAAATGTTTGATGGCTTAATAGAGAAATTCTCAGGAGGAGAATTAAATAAAGAACATTTTATTACATCGGTAAAACAATGTATCGAAACAAATAATAAAGAGTCTTTGGAAATTATATTACAAGGAAAATATACAGATAACTTATCATCACCAATCATAGTAGAGAACTTTGTATTTCTTATAAGTAATGCTTTGAATAATAAAAATCAAGATGCTTTTAAGCTATTAATGCAAAAATATTCAGAATTACAGTTAACTCAGGAAGATTTTTATGAGTTACTAAATTTAACTATAACGAATAACAATGTTGAGGCTTATGAATTACTAAACAACAAATATAATCAGGTTCAAAATATTGTTGATGATTATAGTTCTATACAAGAAAATAGTAGTGATGAACATAGCTATAATGATTTTAACAATGATGAAGTATCACTAAAAGGTAATTTTGCTTTTGTTGTTGATAATGTTACGAATATAGGAGATTACTCATTATAAAAGTATTATTTATAATGATATCCTAATATAATATTATTTAGGATAAATAAGAGTTATTTAAAACAAGAAAAGAAGTGTCTATTTTATAAGAAGATAGGCACTTTTTTCTTATGTAAAGGAAAAAGAGTGATATTTATTAATTTTACGAAATAAAATAGTAGTATTTTTTAATAAGGTTTAGTAGTATGACTAGAATATTAAATTTATATTAGCTAGGAGTATAAATATATGAAACTATTGAGACAAGATGCTATAGAAGATTATTCACGAGGATATGTATCGTTTATTAATCAAATATTAGAAATTACTAAAAATAATAACATAGATTTAGTTATTATCAGAGATGCTTGGGTAGTAGGGAAAAACATGACAATAAAACTACATCCAAAACAAAAATTATGTATGTATGATGCTACTTTTGAAGGAGAAGCAGTTTAATTTATAGATACGGGTAATAATATTAATAATTGTGGAGAGGTGTTTTTTTATAATTGTGATATGCATTTTTTTATAATTGTGATATGCAGGGATTAAAATCCATGAAACATAATTGTGATGTTACAAATGTAGTAGAAGTACAGCAATGTTACCTTAACAGTACTATATTACCAGTATCACCACCTAGTGGTACTGTACAGACTTTATCAATTGATGAATTAAACAAAAATCTTATTGTAGTACCTAAACTTCAATGTTCAAATAAGTCTCTAAATGATTGGGTGAAAAGTATTTCTGAGGATCTCATGGTACTTGATATAAAGCTTTTTACAGCTGGGTTTGAAGTAAGAATGGAATATAGAATAGGTGGTTTGGAGGTTATTAACTATTATTCTGGAAAATCCTTTAACTCATTGCAAGATATAAATACATTGTTCCAATATAAGAAAAATAATGATAATAAGGATGAAGATGATGATGTTATCATTTTAGGAGATAATTTAGGAGATAATAAAGTAGAAGAGAATGCAGGTGTTACTATAACAGGAGATAACTTTATTATTTAGTTAAAGATAGTTAAGTATACCTAAAGTAGATGAAATATAGCATAACAAATTAGATAGATTGTGATATTTGAGGTAAATAAATTAAATTGGTTATATTTTGATTTTGATAGTTATTTTGCTAGTGTAGAGCAGCAGTTAAATCCTGCATTAAGAGGCAAACCTATTGTAGTAGTACCAATGTTAAGTGATAGTACTTGCGCTATTGCTGCAAGTTACGAGGCAAAAAAATTTGGTATACAAACAGGTGCTAAAATATATGAAGCTAAAAAACTATGCCCTGAGTTGATTTGTGTGCCATCAAATCATTCAGCGTATAGTAGATTTCATAATTTGTTAATAAATACTATTAATAAACAAGCATATGTTGATCATGTTTTTTCTATTGATGAAGGAGCTTGTAAATTAACTGGTAAATTACAAGAATTAGAAAATGCTAAAGAATTGGCAACTAAAGTAAAGTTAGCAATCAAAACAGATATTGGTGAGTTTATTACTTGTTCAATAGGAATTGCTCCTAGTAGATTTTTAGCTAAAATAGCTAGTAATATAGTAAAACCAAATGGTGTTACAGTGATTAATACTGAGGAAATTAAAACTGTATTATGTCAGCTAAACTTAAGAGATTTGCCAGGAATAGGTAGGGCAACTTTTAATAAATTGTCAAATGCAAATATTACTTCTGTACAGCAATTATATCAATTAGAATCAGGTCACTTGCAGAAATTATGGGGTAGTGTAGTTGGTAAAAGATATTGGTATTATTTGCGAGGCGTAGATATTGCTAAGACCAAAGAAAAAACTATAACTCTTGGCCAAAGTAAAGTATTATCGCCTAAAGAGCGTCCAGTTGCTTTAAGTAGAAATATAGTACAAAAACTTATTTTAAAAGCTGCAAAAAGATTGCGTGAAAAAAAATTATGTACAAGTAAAGTAGCTTTAAGAATTTATGATACATCGAGAAATAAATTTAAAGAAAGTAAAAAAATTCCAGCACTATGCGATAGTAGAGGTTTATCATCAGCTGTTTTAAGTATTTGGGATGAGCTAGTATACAAATATAAAATTAACCAAGTGAAAAAAATAGCAATTACTTTTTATAATTTAGCAGGTGAATCACCACAATTATCTCTTTTTGATATAAGAGAAACTAAGAAACAGCAAACACTTTCTAAAATTATGGATGCAATTAATTTAAAGTATAATGCAAATGTGGTCACAATAGGGATAAAAGAAGTTAAAAAGGAAGAACAGGAAATAATAGCTTTTAAAAGAATTCCAATTACTTCACAATAACTATCTATTTTCGGCTAAAAAATATCTTAAAATGATTCTCTTTCTTACTTTTGTTAACAATACCCAGGGCAATTTAAAAGTCACAACCAAGAATTGCAATTTTTTTCCACAACAAGGATTTTGTATGGTTAAACATTTC
>JABSSF010000149.1 GCA_013214485.1 Rickettsiaceae bacterium
AAAATGTCATGGTGAAGATGAATTGTAATTCTAAGGAATCTATCATAGATTTTGTTCTTAAGGATGAAAATTACTCCTTGATAAAACAACATTATATTAATTTATTACTTAATAACTTTTTTAATGAACAGTTAAAGAAATTATTAAACATTACCCGTAGACATAAATTAAATTATGTTATTACTACTGACATAGCTAGTAATGATTATAAAGAACAGCTAATTTTATTACAAAAAACTTTAAAACAGCTAGCTATTCAACAAGTTACAGCTAATGATGATAATTATCAAAATGCTAAAAAAATGATAATTATTACCGAAAAGTCAGATTTAAATAGTAACATCTCAAAGCAGGAGTTGGTATTAGTTTTTAATAAAAATATGGTCGCTGAATTAGATAATGTTGATTATGTAGATTTTTCTAATAAATATGATTTCCATGTTAATTTCTTTAAATTACTATCAAAAACATTTCCAGAAATTGACGTTAATGACTTTATTACAGAATTTCAAATTTTTAAAAGTAATACTAGTGATTTAAAAGAAGAGGTAACTAAACAGGTTACTGTAAATAAAGATAAAGAAATAAGTGAAGCAATTGAAACTGAAGAAAGTATAACAGGTAATAATGATGTTGTTAGCCAAGATGATGCTGCTGAGATAGTTAACAAAACTTTGTGGGGCTATTTGTTTAAATTTAATATTTATACTTTAATTACTGCTTTAATAATTGCAGCTATAGTAGTTTTTACAATATATAAATTAAATTATCAGCAACAAAATTTAATTAGTGCTGATTTTGTCGTGCCGCATAAGACAGTAATGTTAAAACGGCAAAAAATATTAAATATTATTACTGAGAAACTAAATAGTTCTAAAGAGGATATTAAAGTAGTAGCTGTTGTTGGTATTGGTGGTTCTGGAAAAACAACTGTTGCTAGAAGCTATGCAAGAAATATTAGTGCTAGTTTAATTTGGGAAATTAATGCGGAAACCAAAAGAAGTTTACTAAATTCCTTTGAAGAGCTAGCTTATTTATTAGTAAGTTCTGATGAAGAAAGGCAAGAATTAGAAACAATTTTAAATGTTTCAGATTTTACTAAAAAAGAAAACAGGTTGATAAAATTTGTCACTAAGAATATTAAGCTACATGATAATTGGTTAATAGTTTATGATAATGTTGAATCTTTTAGTGACATTCAAAATTATTTCCCTTCAAATAGTAAGGTTTGGGGTAAGGGTAGGGTAATTATCACTACCCAAAATAGTAATATAGCAAGTAATAGCTATATAAAAAATAACAATGTTATTATGCTAGATAAGCTGGAGACTGAAGAAAAATTTGAATTATTTACCAAAATATTATATCAAGCAGAAGATAGACAAAAATTATCTATTGCTGAAAAGGAAAAAATAACTAATTTCTTGGAAAATATACCACCATTTCCATTAGACGTCTCAACTGCAGCTTATTATATTAGAGCAGAGAAAGTAACTTATAAGGAATATTTAAATAATATTAATAAAAATAATGATAGTTTCCTAGAGAATCAGCAAGATATTTTACGTGAAGTTGGTGAATATACTAATACTCGTTATAACATTATAACTTTATCGCTAGCAAAAATTATTGCTGATAATCCTGATTTTAAAGAAATTTTGTTACTTTGTAGTTTAGTGGATTCACAAAATATGCCCAAAGATTTATTGATTAGTTTTAAATCTAAGGATTTAGTGAGTAAATTTATTTATATCTTAAAAAAATATTCTTTTATAATCGAAAATTTGAATAATAAAGAAGATCCATCTAATATAGGGCTAGAAGTATCATCTTTTTCTTTGCATCGTAGTATGCAGCAGATAAGCTTAGCTTATCTTAGTAAAATTTTTGAACCTGAAGAATTTCAAACAATTATAAAAAAAGTTGCTGATCTACTTACTAAATATAGTTATAGAGTTTTTGAACAAAACCAAGACCAAGCTGTAAATAATATCATAACTCACTTAAAAGCTTTTTTAAGTCATAAAGAATTATTACCAGAGCTTGCTTATGCAAATATTAGTTTGGTTACTGGTAGTTATTATTCAGTGATGAATGATAACGAGAAAGCAAAAATGTATCTCGAAAATGCTGCTAAAATTTATGTAAAATATTCTGATCTTCGGGAAATAGCTACTAATACTGATACTTTTGTTTTATTAGGTAGAGTGTATAGTAATATGGGAAAATATGATCAAGCCCAGAATTTATTGGAAACTAATTTAGATAGCTTGCAATCTTATTATGGTAGTAATCATCCACATGTGGCATGGAATGCAGTATATTTAGCAGAACTTTATAGTAATATTGGTGAGTATGAAAAAGCACGAAATTTATTGCAAAACACTACTAAAATTTATACAACTAACTATGGTCAGAATCACGTAAGTGTTGCTTGGTCATTATCAAGTCTTGGTAATCTGTATAATAGTATAGGTAATTATATAGTAGCAGAGCATTACCTGCAGCATAGCCTTAAAATTTATCAAGATAATGATGGTAAGGATAACCCTAAAAATTTATGGATTTTAAATGATTTAGGTGACCTATATATTAATATGGGTAATTATCAGAAAGCAGAAGAAATGCTGCAACGAAGTTTAGTAGTTCAAAAGAATAATGGTAATATAAATAATAAAGATAAAAATAGTAATTGGTTATTATTTAACCTTGGTAATTTATATCAAGAGATGGGACAAAATGAATTAGCTAAATCATATTTGGAAAAAAGTTGGCAATCAAGTAAAGAGTATTATAGTATTAATAGTTATAATACAATGAGGAATGCTCTTTATTTAGGTAAAACATATAGCAGTATTGGAGCATATAAAAAAGCAGAAGAGTTATTTATGCCTGCTTTAGAATTTTATCTTAAACGTTTTGGTAATAATCATCTAAAATATGCTAATTCTTTGATGATTA
>JABSSF010000015.1:0-9622 GCA_013214485.1 Rickettsiaceae bacterium
ATAAAAATTATCTTGATACAATACCTTATCAATTGATATTGTTGTAATTAGCGTTAGAAAAGTAGCGATAGAAAAATAAATATAAGTTTTTGATGAATATGGTAATCCTTTTCTGCAAAATTCAAGCAAATTAAATTTACTGATATTATCAGGTAAATTCTTTAAAAATTCTCTAAATTGCTTTTTTGTACCATCTTTATTGTTACCCTCTTTAGTGTTTTTTACCCATCCCCCTGGTTCTTGGAGTAAATAATGAGTAGATAAAAAAGCTATAAGATTAGCTAGCATTCCTGGGATCAAACTATCTATATCTGTAATAGGTTGAATATAGGCTCTCCAAATTATTACAAAAAAAATAGCTATAAATACACTAATTAAAAATGGTCTTGCAGTAGTGCGAAAACCAAAAATAGCAAACGCTAAAGGTACTGTAACAACTGGCATATAAAAATTATCTATCAATAAAATTAATGCTAAGAGATCATCAGAAGCTGTTGCGAGTAATATAGCAAATATTCCCATGAAAATGGTACAGTTTTTAGAAACTGTCAATTCATTTTTTAACTTTATTCCTAAAGGATTACAAATGTCATGAGCGAATATTACAGATCCAGCATTTAACCAAGAGTCTGCAGTAGACATTACCATTGCTATAATACCTAACATTAATACTACTTTCAATTCAGGAAAAGAATAGGTGTCGATAATGTACATAATTAAGTTGTCTTGTTCAATATTTGGATTATGAGAAAATGCTATGAAGCTAATAAAACTGGCCATAAAAAATATTATTAATGATATTAATGATGCCAAAACAAAAGAGTATTTTATTTGTTTTTCATCCTTTGCCATTAATATTCTTTGAAACATAGTAGGATTTAGTGCAGGGAGTACAAAACATAAAAATAAATTTAAGGATGGCAACATTTTTGGAGAGTTTATTTTTAATGTCTGACTAGGATTAAATAGTGGGTGTTCCATTGCATTTTTAGCTAATTCGATATCACCAAATATTTGCCAAATAAATAATGCGAATACAGGTATTGATATACCAAATGTAAGAAATTGAAATACATCAGTAAACGTCACTGCCTTAATGCCACCAAAAGATGAGTAAACAACTAGTACTATACTACTAGCTATCAGTATATAATTATTATTAATATCTAAAAAATAACTAAAAATCATTGAAAAAATAGTAATTTGACAAGCCACTGCTCCAGAAGCAATACAAATTGATGCAACAGCTGTAATTATCCTAGCATATTTTCCATAATAAATACCCATAGTTTCTGCAACAGAAAGGCTGCCAAAAAAGTTTTTGAGCCGTGGTGCTAATATAAGTCCAATTACTAATAAGTTAAGTGCATCTCCAAATCTTGCTAAAAAATACCAGATACCTTTTGTGTAAATTCCAGTTATTGTAATAGTAAAATCACTTCCAGCAGTCCAGGTGGCAAGTATAGTAGCAGCAAGAGTAGTGGTATTAAAGGTTCTGTTACCTAAAGCATACTCCTTTATTGTTTTAATTCCACGTCCACAATACATCCCAATGAAAAGAGTTACTAGCAAAAAACAAATAACAATTGCAATATCAGCATTAAATTCCATTTACAAAAAATCAATTAAAAATTAATCATTATAATTTTAAAAATATATAACTTTCTAAATTGTTTTGTAACGAATTGCAACCTTAATTTGTACTTTTTTTAAAGAATTAATTTATAAATATATGCAAAGCCTGTAAAAAAATAATTAAGTTAATTATTGGCTTTGCTTTTCCAATTGGTTGATCCTATTAGATAATGTAACAATAAAATGGTAGTTAAATTAGTAAATATTCCAGGTATTAAACTATCAATCTCTGTTATGGGTTGAATGAATATTTTCCATAAAACTACAGAAGTTACAGCTAATGTAATAGATATCATAACAATTTTTTTACTGGTACGAAAACCAAAAATAGCTAATACTAACGGTACTGTAACAACTGGCATATAAAAATTGTCTGTTAATAATATAAGATCTAAAATACTGTCAGAAGATAAAGTTAATAACACAGCTATAATTCCTAAAATGACACTGAAAATTTTTGATATCAATAATTCATTGCTAAATGTCTTATTCAAAGGTTTACAAATATCATGAGCAAATAACACAGCCCCTGAATTTAGGTAGGAATCTGCAGTAGACATTACCATTGCTAGTACTCCTAATATTAGGACTCCTCTAATACCAACTGTAAAATAATTATGTATTACATACACTAGCAGATTATTCGCTTCTAAATCCGAATTATATGAAAAAATCAAAACTCCAATAATACTTGTAAATATATAAATTACTAATGCAACTAGTGCTGATATAAAGAAAGAAATTTGGATTTGCCTAGTATTTTGAGACATAAGTATTCTTTGAAACATTACTGGGTTCATCCCTGGTATTGCAAAACAAAAAAAGAGGAAAAAATATTTCCATAATTTTGAAGAATTCAAGTCTACAATTTGTTCATAATTAAACAATGGATGTTTTAAAGTATCAATAATTGAATGTGTATTACCAAATATTTTCCACATAAAAAAAACAATGATAGGTATAACCAGACCGAAAGTAGTAAATTGTAATATATCTGTAAAGGTAACGGATCTTATACCCCCAAAAGCAGAATACGCAATTACTATAATACTACTTGTAAAAACTGTATATATATTAGAAAACCCTACTAGATAACTGAAAAGCATCGCAAATACTTTTATTTGTATAGCTACCACACCAGCTGTAATAATTATAGACGAAGTAGCTACTATAATTCTAATTTGAGTACCATAAATATTACCCATGGCTTCAGCAACTGATAGATTTCCAAAAAATTGATTCATTCTTGGAGCAAAAATTAATGAAACCACTAATAGATTTACAGCATCCCCAATTCCTGCAATAAAGTATAGAATACCCCCACTATATATCCCTGAAATGGTTCTTGCAAAGTCACTACCAGCTATCCAAGTAGCTACTATAGTTGCTGTAATAGTAAAAGTACTAAAATTTCTATCACCTATAGCATATTGTTTAATATTTCTTACCCCCCTACCATAGTAAAGCCCTACAGCAAGATTGATAATGAGAAAACAAATAACAATTACAACATCTACATCAAGCATCACAATTTTTTTAACTTAATAAAAATTAATAACCAATAATTAAAAAATATATAATCCTGTAATTGATTACAATCATAATTTGTGATTTCTTGAAATATCAATATAGAAATAAATATAGACCCATACTGAAGAGGATAAAAATTTTTATGATATGTATATAAAAAAAGACATACTCCTCAAATTTTAAGAAATATGTCCTTTAACAATAATAATAAGGAGCATTAAAAAAAACGCTCAACCTAAAGTATAAATTAAGTAAATAGGATAATCAAGAAATAAGAGAAAAAACTCAAAACTTAAGCCCTGTCTCTTCTTTAACTAGGTAACACAAAATGAAATGTTGAGCCTTGATTTTCATTATTTTTAGCCCAGATTTTACCCTTGTGTACTTCTATAATTTTTTGTACCAATGCAAGACCTATACCTCTACCACCTGCTGGGGTTTTTGTTCTAGAACTTACCATGAACTTACTAAATATACTATGTAATTCATTTTCTGGAACTCCTATGCCCTGATCAATAATCTTAAACTGGACTTTGTCATCTACTTTTTTAAGACTGATAGCAATTTCCTTTCCTTCTCCATACTTAACTGCATTACTGATTAAATTATCTATTGCTTGAGTTATAAAATACTCATCTGCATTTACCACAATATCATCTTCAACATCAAACTTGAACTCCTGTTTTTCATCATCAGCAAATATTTTTTTATACAAATATGGTCTGCTTCTTACTAACTCACTTAAATTTACTTGTTTTTGTTCAAGTTCATATGACAAACTCGATAGCTTTGATAAATCAATTATGTTACTTATATAACTCTGCAAGCGATCTCCACTATTTACTATATCTTTTACTGTTTGCTTTAAAGTGTTTTTATCCAGATTGTCATAACAAGAATATAGTGCATCACTTAAACTTAATATACCAGTAAGAGGAGCATTACATTCATGTGGTAGATTACGTAAAAATTCATCTTTTATATCCAGAAGTTTTTCTATTTCAATGTTCATTAATTTTATTTTTTCACGCAAATATACGTTCTTTTCCTTTAGTTGGCTTTCTTTGTCTTTAAATTGACTATCTAAAAACTCTATTCCTTCAGCCAAATTTTGGAATTCTCTTTTAACAAAATCATTTTCTTTTTCTAAACTAATCACTTTATTTTCTAGATTATTTGCTCTTGTTTCTGTTGATTCAAAACGATCTTGATTACTTTTTAGAAAGGTAGCAGCAAAACCCCCAACCATAAATAATATATAGAGTAATTTAAGTTTAAAATCATATATCTCACCTGATGCCGTTTCGCTTATAAATAATTCATACATCGCAAAAGATAACCAAAGTCCAGTTATAATCATGAAAAGGGCGGTACGCCATCCAATTAACAGCGGTACAAGGGTAAGATGTATAGTTAAAATGATTAGTGATACATGTGAAAAGTTACTGAGTAACACTAAAAAACTGCTTACTACTGCAAGACTGAAACATATTGAGATATACCATATTACCCCTATGTATTTTTTTTTAAATTCTTTCGATAATAAATCGTGGCAAAGAAATAGCATCGCAATTCCTAATACTAAAGATTGAATAATACTGATTAAATAAAAATGATCTTGATATAATGCCTTATCAATTGATATTGTTGTAATTAGCGTTAGAAAAGTAGCGATAGAAAAATAAATATAAGTTTTTGATGAATGTGGTAATCCTCTGTTACAAAATTCTAATAAATTAAATTCTCTTATATTATTAGGCAAATTCTTTAAAAGTTCTCTAAATGACTTTTTGTTTACACCATCATTTCTATTTTCTTCCTCATTTTTAATCCAGCCTCCTGGTTCTTTTAAAAGATAATGAGAAGACAAAAAAGCTATAAGGTTAGCAAGCATTCCAGGAATTAAACTATTTATGCCTGTAATAGGTTGTACATAGGATTTCCAAAAAACTACCATTATAATAGCAATAAAGATACCAATTAAAAATACTCTTTGTGTACTACGAAATCCAAAAATGGCCATTACCAATGGTACTGTAATGACTGGCATATAAAAGCTAATTGCTAACAAATTCAGTTCTAAGAGATCTTTACTAACTAAAGCAAGAAATACTGATGCTATTCCCATAAATATCGTAAAAAATCTGGAAATAGTTAATTCATTTTTAAATTTACTAATTAAAGGAGTACAAATATCATGAGCAAATATTACTGCTCCAACATTTAACCAAGAATCCGCTGTTGACATAATCATTGCCATTATTCCTAACAGCAAAAATATTTTTAGTTCAGGAAAAGAATAATTATTAATAATATACATAATTAGATCATCTTGCTCAATATTTGGATTATGGGCAAATGCTACTATACCTACAAAACAAGATGTAAGGTATATTATGAAAGTTACTAATGAAGCTATAAGGAAAGAATATTTTATTTGCTTTATACTTTTGGCCATTAGTATCCTTTGGAACATAGTAGGGTTTAATCCTGGTAACAAAAAACATAAAAATACTGATAAAGATGGTAATAATTTGGGAGAATTTAATGTAATTTGATGATAATCGAATAATGGATCATTAATTGCTCTTTCTAATAATTCAATATTCCCAAATATTTTCCATATGAAAAGTGCAAAAACTGGTATAAATATACCAAAAGTGATAAATTGAAATACATCTGTAAAAGTAACTGCTTTAATACCACCAAAACAAGAATAAACTGTAAGAACAGTGCTACTAACCAATATGGCATGTACTTTACTAATATTTAAAAAATAACTAAAAATCATTGAAAAAATAGTAATTTGTAATGCCACAAAACCACTTGCATTAGCAATGGATGCTATAGCTGTAATTATTCTAGCAGGTTTCCCATAATAAATACCCATAGTTTCTGCAACAGACAAACTACCAAAAAAATTCTTAAGCCTAGGGGCTAATATAAAACCGACTATTAACAAATTAATTGGATCACCAATCCTTGTAACTGCAAACCATATGCCATCCTTATAGATTTGTGATACAGTAACAGCAAAAAAACTTCCACTAATCCATGTTGCAACAATAGTAGATGTAATAGTAGCTGTACTAAAATTTCTATCGCCTACAGCATATTGCTTAATATTTTTTATACCTCTACCGTAATAAAGTCCCACAAAAAGATTAATGGCCAGAAAACAAATAATAATTGCGATATCTATATCAAACGTCATAAATTCAAAACTTAATGAAAATTAATAATTAATAATTAAAAAATATGCAACTTTCTAAACTACTTTGCAATGAATTGCAACTATAATTTATGAAGTTTTTTGAAATTTCAATCTAGAGGCAAGCGCAGAACCTGAATTACAGAGGATAAGATAAAATTTTTTGTGATATATAAAAAAAGACATACTCCAAATTTTAAGAAATATGTCCTTATATTTTTTACTAGTTTTGAAACCTATAGTATTATACAACAATCACCAGCATCTACTCCGCTTAATTCAACATCTTCTATATACTTAACATAATTTTGTATACTAATTATTGGTTCTTCTGGTAAAGAATTTAAATACGAATGGTTAGAATCATGACTTTTTACATGCTGATCAAAATATTTCGCTACAGCGCCCGCATGTGCCCAAGTAATAGTATCTTTGTTGCCAATATCCTGTGAAATTTTATCAATTATTGATTTGCACGATATTGAAAAATTCTTTATATCATAAGAAATACCCTTACTATTTTCCATGCTTATACAATCTTCATTTCCTAATCTTGCTCCTATTGAAATTGCTAAGTGATCTAAATATGGATCCTGATGTATAATTCCTTTGTTTTCTTCAAAATGTTTGTGTAAATACAAAGCTCCATCCCCTTTTCCTATACACATACTAACATATGCTACAAAAGATGCGTCGTTTTGTTTTTCTGCTACCCATCCATCATCTATTGGTACATTTGGTTGTTGAGCAGCATTTGATAACTTAGTATGTAGTTCATATAAGCTTTTCATTTTAGAAGGATTAGTCTCAAATTTATTGTTTAAAAAATTATTTGCACGATTATCTATTTCATATACATAACTATTTATTTTCCATTTCATGATTTTTACTCCTTTTATTATTAATTAAATTACCTTTTCCAGCCATTACCCTTATCTTGATCTTTATTTATTATTTTCGGCGTTCTTGGTGGTGATATGCTGGAACTACTATCAACACCTTTGCTAGTTGAATATTTGTATGATTTTTTATCTTCTTTTTTTGTATTAACTTGTTGTATGTTTTTAGCCTTTTTGTTATCCACTTTTTCTTTCACGACATTAATGGCATCATTTTTCTTAGGTAAACCCCCATTATTTTTAAATTTTGTTGCACTGCTTTTTAAAAACCTTGTTATATTAGATTTAATACTTGATTTTTTTTCTTGTTTTAAATCTTGTTTCTTTTCAAGCTCTGCGTCTTTAATATTTTGTTGATCTTTTGGTTGTGTTATTATATTTAAGTTTTTGTCAATTACCCCAAGCTCTGTTGCCAACTTTATTACCTCTTTAGCCATATCAGAATCAGGGTTTTGTCTATATTCATCTGACGTTTTTTCCCAATGAACTAGCATAGATTGTTTTGCTAAATCTTCAAAATCTTTACCACATTCTTTTAATTGTCTTATTCGTAGCAAATCTTTATTAATAGAAATATTTTGTGTTGTTTCTACTTTTTCTAATTCAATCTTATGTTCTTTTAATTTTGTTTTATTTTCTTGAGACTTTGTTGTGATTTCATTCTTTTGTTCTGTACTAAGGTCTGTTTTTTCTAAATCTTTGCTATATTCAGCTGCTAATTCTGTTCTATAGTCTATAGATTTTTGCAGCTTTTCTTTTATTTCATCACCCTCTTTTATATTATCCCATCTCTTTTTTTGGTTTTCTAAGATGAATTTTTCTTCTTCTTTAGTTATTGGATCTCCATCTAACTTGATGCGTTCAATAATTTTATCAATCTTTTTGTCATTTTCTTTAATTTCATCTACTGTTTCATAATATTTAGCAAGCCTTATTTTTATTTCTTCTTCTCGCTCTAAATTCTCTTTAGCCTTTCTTTCTTTTTCTTCATCCAATTCAGTTGCCTTTTCCTCTGCTTGTAGGTTTTTTGACTTATTAGCTGTTTCTTTTTCTATGGCTTTTTCTGCCTCTTCTATTTCTTTTTGTAATATTTGCACTTGAGATGCTTGCTCACTAGTCATTCATGGATTCCCTAATAAAAATCCTATAACTTCCCTAGCTGCTGCTACACTATTTGGGGTGCTGCTCATTAACAATTCTTTTGCATACTCAAGCCTAGACTGTATATATTGTCTCTCTTGTTCAATCTCAGAGTTTGGAGCAATAGCCCCTTTTTTATTTGCAGACATATTATCAACTCCTTAACAAGTTTAAGGCATATTAACAGCGGATACTCTAACACATCTCTCCTACTACCAGTTTATCATATTATTAATACAGTAGCAAGTTTGCAACATATGTCAACTTTTAATTTCAAAAACTACATTTATCATTTCCTCACAATGAGCAATTGTTATAATTTTTAAGTTCTTTTTTATATCTTCTGGTATTTCTATTAAATCATTTGCGTTACGCTCTGGAATAATAACTGTTTTTATACCACTTCTTAGTGCTGCTGCTAATTTTTCTTTCAGTCCGCCTACTGGTAATACATCACCATATAGTGTGATTTCCCCAGTCATAGCTACATCTTGTTTCACTCTCTCTTCTGTAAGAACAGATCTAATTGCAGAATATATTGCTATTCCTGCTGATGTCCCTTCTTTGGGAACTGCTCCCTCTGGAATATGGATATGTATATCATAATCTTTAAGATTACTTACATCTAGTTTTGATTCTTTCATTTCAGATATCAAGCAGGTATAAGCTGTATCTATAGATTCTTTGAGTACTTCACCAAGTTTTCCTGTAGCTTTGATTTTACCAGTACCAGGTATTTTTCTTGCTTCTATTTTAATTACATCACCCCCTACTTCTGTGTAAGCAAGTCCATGCACTACACCTTTTAAAGGTATTTTTGATATTTTTGGAAAAACTAATTTTTTATACCCAAACCATTTATCTATGATATCGCAGGTCAAACTACATTTTTTATAAATTTTTTGTGATACTTTATACTTTTGCGCTAACTCAGTTAATATTCTTTCCAAACTTCTGATCCCGTTTTCTTTTGTATAGTTTTCTATTAAGTATTTAATAGCATCGCCAGTAATATTAAAATCTTTTTCTTTAACCGCCCCCTCTTCAAGAATCTTAGGTAAAAGATAATTTTTAGCTATATCTAACTTTTCGCTGTTGCTATACCCCTCTAGTTTAATTATTGTCATTCTATCACGCAGAGGATATGGGATATTTTCTATGTTGTTAGCCGTAGCTATAAACATTACCTGCGATAAATCAAACTCTG
>JABSSF010000015.1:9722-22712 GCA_013214485.1 Rickettsiaceae bacterium
CATCAAAATAATCATCTTTAAATTTACTGTTTTGTACAGGATCAAGTAATGCAAGCAGTGAACCTACTACATCACCCTCTCTACCTCGTTGAGCAACTTTGTCAATTTCATCTAGTATCATTACGGGATTCCAAGTCCCAGCCTGGTTGATTAATGTTAGTACTTTACTTGGTGTTGCACTTCTATAACTCCTTGAAAACCCTCTAATTATGCAAGGATCATCAAGTCCCCCTAAGGGCATTCTAACACACTTACGTCCTATGGCATTTGCTATTGAATGAGCTATTGATGTTTTACCAACGCCTGGAGCACCTACCAAACAAAATATAGGAAGTTTAGGTTTTTCTGAATCTGATACAAATACTAAAGATTCTGCCATGCGTTTTTTTACTTTTTGCAGCCCAAGATGCTCTTTATTTAAAAAGCTAATGATATCATCGTAGTCTATTTGTTGAGTTGTATACTTACCCCATGGTAAATTTAGCATGTTTTTTAAATAAGCTATTTTATCAGCTTTTTCATAATTATCAGAGTTTAATGATTCTATAGAATTTAGTTCTTCTGTTGCAGCCTTTTTTATATTCTGAGGCAATGGGTAGCTTTGTATTGAATGTTTTAACCGAAATAATATATCTTGAGTTACTTTGTTTTCAGAAAGATATGTATTAGAACTTCGCATTTTAGCTTCTATATATGAAGTACATAATAGAAGATCATCTTCATGTAAATCTTCAAATAGCTCTTTAGCTTCATCATACTTTTGCAGTTGCGTTAAAATTACTGCTTTTTCTTTCACATATTTTTTAGAATATATATCATAGCTCATAGCCATATTATAAGCAGCAAGAGCCTCTGTTTTTTTTCTTAGTTTAAATAGTGCAACACCTTTATATCTATAGTATCCCGCCTTGTTATCGTCTCTAGGGTCTAATTCTAAAAGTTTATTAGAAGCTTGTAACATTTTTTCCCAATATTTTGATTCCTTATAGATATGAACTTCATCTTGCAGTATTGTAATTTTCTTATGAAGTTCTGTGGTTTTATCAATATTTATTGTATTTGTAGGCTTGTATATATCATTATCACTTATTTTATTAATATATTTTTCTATTTCTTTTCTGTTATTATAATTTTCAGGTAACTTATCTACTGATAAATTTAAAATAAACCCTTTCTCTTCATGCTCTTTACAAAAGACGCTTGTTAACTCAGGACAATTCATAATCTCTACTATCAATAATTCGCCTGTAATTTTGTTCATATATTTAGGATTAAAAGACAGATACTTTAAAGAACGAAATTTTCGCAAATTATTGATCATATAATTTGTTCCTACTTGCTCCATACCAGTATTTACTAGATTTAAGTGGTGTATTTTCAAGAAATTAATAAGAACATCTACTATTTTTTTTATAGACTTATCTCCTAAGTTATTATCATTAATATATAACGTTTCTAGGTTAATAAGTTTTTTAAATACTTTTACTAACTCCTCTACATCTACTTCATTTAGGCCAGAATTACTAAGTTCTAGATATTTTAGATTTTGGTAACTAGCTAGTGTTTTAAATAATTCTACACTATTTGTAAGTTCGTTACTGGCTATATTTAATTTTATTAAATTTTTTAGTGAAGTTATCTTTTTCCCCAACAAATTAAATCCTTGGCACGATATGTTATTAGCTTTGATATTTAAGTAAGTAAGTTTTTTATTATGTGATATGTTTTTAGATATTTCTTTTATACCTAAATCCCCAATGTCATTATTTTCTATGTTTAAACTAGTTAATTGTGGAGATTTCTCTAGAAGTTCTGATAGATGTTTTGCTCCCTCTGAAGAAATGTGGTTATATGATATATCTAAAACTTTAAAGTTATCTAATCTAATTAGACTATCAGATAACATTTTTATATGTTGATCAGTAAGTTTATTTTTTGACACATGTAACTGTTCAAGTTGAGGCATAAGGCTTATCATTTTTAAAAGTAATTCTATTCCCCTTGAACCTAAATTATTATTGTTAATTTTTAAAACCTTTAATCTTTGACAGTTTTGCAAAAATAATTCTAAATTATTGGGTATTTCATGCCTATTACCATGAATTAGTTTTTTTAATGATGCTATTAGTGTATTAGTATTATTTTGAAATATTTGGTTATCACTTACATCCAATTCCTCAAGCCTTATGTTGGTAGATAACGATGCAAATAAAGCATCTGCATCTTTATATTCAATAAAATTATCACTTATTGCGAGCTTCTTTAAACCTTTACAATACGGAAGAATTTTAAAAAACATTTTTATTTTGTAAGGTTTTTCTAAATACCTTGTCATGCTTAGATTTTCAACTAAGATCAATTCATTTTCATATTTTTTTAGAAAATCTACAAAACATTCTGTTTGCCTTTGTTCGTCTAATGAAAATATTTGATCTAAAAAATTGGTTATCTGATATTCCATAATCTACTACTACTGATTGGTTAAACACAATGTTTCTAATCTTTCCAAACTAGAGACTACTTCAATATTTAATTCTGCTTTTATTCCATCTGGTAATTTAGCCAAGTCCTTAGCATTATCTCTTGGAATAATTACTGTTTTTATGCCTGATCGTGCAGCTGCTGATATTTTTTCTTTTATTTCCCCCACAGCAAGCAGTTCACCATATAATGTTATTTCGCCAGTCATGGCTATATCTTGTTTGACTTTTTTATCCATTAATAAAGATGCAAGGGCAATATAAACTGCCATTCCTGCTGATGTCCCTTCTTTTGGCACAGATCCCACTGGAATGTGTATATGGATATCATATTCCCTTATATTTATTTGATTTGTTTTAGATTTTTTCATTTTAGATATCAAACAAGTAAAGGCCGCATCTATTGATTCTTTAAGCACTTCACCAAGTTTGCCAGTTGCTTTTATTTTCCCAGTACCAGGAATTTTTTTTGCCTCTATAATAATTAGATCTCCACCAGCTTCCGTATAAGCAAGCCCATTAACTTTTCCCAATAATGGTATTTGTAGTATTTCTGGAAAAATTAATTTTTTGCTAATAAACCATTTATCTATAGCATCGACTGTTAAATCGCATTTTTTGTTAAGTTTTTCTGACAATTTATACTTTTGTGCTAACTCAGTTAATATTCTCTCTAAACTTCTTACCCCACTTTCCTTAGTAAAGTTTTTTATCAAATATTTAATGGTATCATCAGCAATATAAAACTCTTTCCTTTTAATCGACCCTTCTTCAAGAATCTTAGGTAAAAGATAATTTTTAGCTATATCTAATTTTTCACTGTTACTATACCCATCTATTTTAATTGTTGTCATTCTATCACGCAGAGGATAAGGGATATTTTCTATATTGTTAGCCGTAGCTACAAACATCACCTGCGATAAATCAAACTCTGCATCAAAATAATCATCTTTAAATTTACTGTTTTGTACAGGATCAAGTAATGCAAGCAGTGAACCTACTACATCACCCCCTCTACCTCGTTGAGCAACTTTATCAATTTCATCCAGTATCATTACGGGATTCCAAGTCCCAGCCTGGTTGATTAATGTTAATATTTTACTTGGTGTAGCATTTCTATAACTCCTTGAAAACCCCCTAATTATACAAGAGTCTTCAAGTCCACCTAAGGACATTCTAACACACTTTCGCCCTATGGCATTTGCTATTGAATAAGCTATTGATGTTTTACCAACACCTGGTGAACCTACCAAACAAAGTATTGGAAATTTAGGTTTTTTAGAATCTGCTGTGAATGTTATAATTTCTAATATTTTTTGTTTGATTTCTTGAGTTCCGCTATGTGATTTATTTAATTCTTTGGCAATTTTTTTGTAACTTACTTTACTATTAGAATATTTCCCCCATGGTAAATTTAGTAGGTTTTTAAGGTATGTAGCATGATCTGCTTTCCCATCATGTGTATTGTTCATTGAATCTAACACTAATAATTCCTCCTCGGCTAGTTTCTTTATCTTAGTGGATATTTTGGAATTGTTTAATTTATCTCTTAATGTTTCAGTTAGTTCTATTGTTTCATGAATGTTTTTGTTATCTGACTTTTCAGGAAATTTTATACTTTTAGTTATATTGAGATCAATTTGCTCATATCCCATATCTTTCATTCTTTCAAAACACTTCAAAGCCTTTTCTTTGTTTCCCATTTTGAGATAAATAAGCCCCTCAACTAAAAAAATCTCAAAATTATTGTTATAAACAATTGCTAAATTTTTCAAATGATTTAAAGCTTCTTTATATTTTCCTGAAGAGATCAAAGGTTGTACTTGATTCTCTAATACAACATCCAGTGCTATGTTTTTAGTAAATTTCTTTTTACATTCTAAACAATCTTCCCACAAATCTAACTTTGAAAATTCTTGCTCTATATCTCTTAGCTTATTTAGATTAGTTGTTGAATCTTTATAATCTCTCAAAATTTTAATTTTTAGATCAAGAGTTTTTTGCTTATTCTCATTATCGTCTGATATTTTGTTTAAGATGCTATTACAACAATCTAATGCTTTATCTAGCATTTCTAAACAATACAAACATCGTGCTTTTTTATATAAGATCAAAAAATGTTTTGCAGTAGGGAATATAGGATTAATTTTACGAAGAATATCAGTATATTCTAGTATTTCTTTATACCTTTCTAAGATTATTAATGATTCAACTAGATTATCTAAAGAATTATACAAATTATCGTAATCCCATGATGAAGTTTCCTCATCTATTAAATATAAATTAAAAAATTTATCATACAATTTTATAGATTCTTTATATTTTTTTAGTCCAAAGTAACAATGTGCTTTTTGACTCCACAAATCTGGGATATTTTTTTGTTTTTTTATTAACTTATTACTATATTCTAGGGCTTTGTTATATTTTTTATCGTAAATAAGTTTTTTTAGATGTATATAAGAAAATATTTCGGGATGGTCTTCTTTAAAAAATTGTATAATGTTTTTGCTTAATTTTTCTTTCTTATAGCTACTTTTACACAAACTTTCCCATTCTTCTGATACTTGGTTAAATTTACCTAATTTGATTAGAGTTTTTATTCCCCAAAAATCACTTGCACTTTTAATTTCTTCATCACATAGTACCCCAAAGCAATCTAAAGCTTCTTCATAATTTTCTAAACTAAAAAGGATTTTTCCTTTATTTAGAGTGCTAATACCATGAAATTCAGTAAATTTTTCAAAACACTTTAAAGATTCTTCTGGCCTATTCAGGGAGTAAAGAGTAATTGCTTTATTGTTATAATTTACTTTTCTATTACTAACATCCAGTAAGAGAGCATGGTTAAAACACTCCAAAGCTTCTGCAAAATTTCCTAATTTATACAAACTATTGCCTTTCCATGAATATATATATCCAATTGTTGAATCTATTGTTAAGGCTTTATTAAAGTACTTTATCGCCTCGGATAGTTTGTTGATCTTAATCAAAATATTTCCTTTCCAGGCAATTAAATGAGGATTATTAGGAGTTACTTTTAACCCTTTATCAAAGCAATTTAAAGCTTCTTGGTATGCGGATAATTCATCATATAATTTTCCTCTGAATAGCAATTTTGAACTATTTTCTTTACTATCTAGATTATCTTCAGAAGTTTGTAACATTAAATATTCTAGTTTTTTAAAGAAATCTGTATTTAAGTAATTAACACTATCACTTGAGATAAGAATTTTTGTATTAGAAACGTTTATACTTTCTATAAAAGAATATAAATCTTTTTTATCACAATCTTTTTGATTAATAAATAAATCTTTATTCTTATTTTTATTTATGAGTAATTTAGATAACGTTAGCAGATAACTAATAGTTGGATAATAACTTTGTAAATTAAAAATATTTACCTGCTCTAACTTGGCTATGAACTCAATTCCTTTTTTGCTAAATTTATTGTAAGAAAGATCTAGCTCTAGCAGTTTATTACAATTCCTTAAAGTTTCATATAGTTCAATCACACCTATATCAGTGATGTCGTTACTGCCTAATCTTAAAGATTCTAGATTTTTTAATTTAGACAAAGCCTTGCATAGTAATTTAATATGACTATCTTTTAACCCAACTCCATATAGCTGTAAATCAGTTATATTAGCTAATAACTCTACCTCGGTAAAAACTAACTTAAAAACTTCATCTTCCATTTTGTATAAATTAATACTAAGTGACTTTAAATTATTAAAAGTACTAATATAGTTTACTAATTCTCCATCTTTTGAAATATTTTTAGTATTAATATAAAGACTGCTAATGTTTTTTGACAAATACTTAAATCCAAAATCATCATATTTATTATTATTTGAATAATTAAATTTTTTTAAATTAGGAAATCTTGAAATTAAGAACACTATGCTTTGTTTGTGTTGTTTTTTAAATTCTTTAACTTCTAAACTCAGTTCTTCCAAGTTATGAGCTTTATTTATTTCTGATTCATTTAGTTCTTCCAAATTATCTTCTACAATATCTATTTTTAATTTCTTTAAATTTTCAGGTAGACTATTTAAAAACTTCTCTAGATTTAAAGGCTTAATTCTTACATAATCTAATTTTAGTTCTTCTAACTTTTCTAATTGTTGCATAATAAGGATAATATCTTCTAATAACATATTGCTACTAGGTAAAAATAAAACTCTTAACCTTTTTAAATTACTAATATAATTAGCTATTGGGGGTTCTCTACATAAATTATTATCTAAATTTAAATGAGTTAGCGTTTTTGGCAATAAAGATATTATTTCTGGGGCAGTATCATCGTTCAAATCATTAGATTCTAGACTTAATTCTTCTAGATTTTCTAATTGAGATAAAGCAAAACCTAGGCTTGAAGCTTCTTCAATGCTGCCTATTTTATTACCCCAAAGGTTCATTTTTTTTAAATTTTCA
Source organism: Rickettsiaceae bacterium (assembly GCA_013214485.1). Classification (GTDB taxonomy): domain Bacteria; phylum Pseudomonadota; class Alphaproteobacteria; order Rickettsiales; family Rickettsiaceae; genus JABSSF01. The sequence goes on from JABSSF010000015.1 coordinate 16,637, forward strand.
CAAAATGGAAAGATCTTTGCTAATATTAAAGATCTAGCGGTATTAAATACCTCATTTCTCAGTAGGACAAACTCTTCTATTTCTTTTAGCTTGTCGTTATTTTCTGAAATAAACGAGTCTATTCTTTGAGTCTGTTTTACCTCTTCTAACCGTTCTACTTCATTTAAAAAATTAATTATTTCTAGTTCCATACTCACAGCGGATAAAACCCTTAACTATTATTGTATCATAATATATAGGAGATTTCTATTTTTGGTGGAATAATAGTTAAGGGTTTAATTTGAAGTGAAATAATTTGGTAAAAATGAGAAATTTTTTTCAGCAAAAAATGCAATTATAGGTTAATACTTATTAAGTATTTGTAGAAATATATAATATGTTGTATATAGGTTGTATACTGCTTTTTATATAGTTTATTAGTGGAATTAAAGGTTGATTTTAGTTGTCAATTGTGGTATCATATAGAAAGTAAATTCAGATGATTTAAATTCTTCACTAATAGGCTTAGGTTCGTTTGTGCTGGAAAACTTAGAACAGCCAAAGAAGCCATTAAATGCTAACAGGAGAATTGAAAGAGGAAAAAACAATACTTAGTAATTTTGTGTGGTTTAGTATGTACAAAATTTGCACTTGGATAACGTTTAATATATTATTAATAAATATTTAGGATAAATTTAAAAGGGGAATATTAATATGGTAACTAATGATTGTAAGTTAACACTGGAAATGTGTGGTTGGCTTGGAACTTTAAAACAAAGGGTAGATTTTAGCCAGACTTTAGGGATGCTAGATGGTTGCATAGCTTGCGAGAAATTGTTTATGGGAGTATTTAATATGGTTTATAATCTTTCTTTAGAAAACCTGAATTTATTTGAAAGTAACTACCCTGCTATTGACTTAGGAGACAAAGTATCAGGAGTTTGTTATCAAATAACCTTAGAAAACAAGTTATCAAAAATTAAAGACACAAGGGCTAAATATTATAAATACAATATAGACAAAAAATATCCTAACTTAAAAATTTTTATTTTTGCTAAAAAACCACTGGGAAGACCAAATGATAATGGTGTATTTTATACTGAGGATTTGATAAAAGACATATATAAATTAAATTTAGAAATTAAAAATAAATTATTAAAATTTTTGATAAAAGAATTACGCCCACTAAATAACAGCCATATGAGCAATGAAATTAAAGTTATTCAAGAGCTAATAACAATAATATCCAAGGCGAAGCCAGACGCCAACACTAGTGACTGGGTAGAAAAGCCATATCCTAAAGAAAAATTAAGTCTTAGATTTAAAAATTATAAAGATCAAATTCTTTATGAATATAAAGATAGTTTCAGAATATACGGGGATTTTTCAAAAACACTTAAGGATTATAAAGTATATGATGATGGAATTGAAAAAAGGGTTAAATCTTATCTTAGAAGAATAAGTAGAGAAAGTTTGAATGATAAAGAACATAATGCTAGACAAGCTTTAGATAATGTTATTGAAAAAATCAAAAATTTACTAGAGATAGATTATTGGGAAGGGGCATTAAGATTTTATATTTTGAGTCAATTGATGGATTGTGATATTTTTCCTTTAAACCAAAAAGAAGTAAATTTAATAGAGGAGAGATTAAAATGACTTTATTATCAAAAAATATTGATGTGACAAAATCTTTTGTTTATGGAGCTTATTTAGTACTCAAAAAGTTAAAACATAATAAGGATAAAAAAATATCCTTTTATAGTATCAGTGAAGAATTAAAAAAAGCAGGAATAAATAGATATAGACAACAATTCTTTTGTCTAATGTTTTTATATGCCTGTGATTTAATAATATTTAATGAACCATATATAGAATTAAAAAATGATAATTAAAAGTTTAAAATCAGAGCCAGAAATATTTAGTCCTATAACATTTACCAAAGGAATAAATATTATAACTGGTGAGCGTTCTGGAAATACAAAATCTGGAAACAAAACAAATGGAGTGGGAAAAACTTTGTTAACCCAATTTATAGATTTTTGTTTATTAGCAGATTACAGAAAAAACAGAATAAGTAAAGTGCCAGCAGAAGTGCTTCCTTACGATGTAAATATAATACTTCAAATAAGTTGTGGTGATACTAATATTGTTATTTCAAGAAGTAGGAGACAAGAGAAAAATCCTACAATAATAGTTAATGAGGAACAAAAGTTTTTTTTATCACTTGAAGATGCAAGAAAATATTTATCCAAAAAAATATTTGGCTCTAAAGATGTATTAGGCTTAAGGGAGATGTTACGGGTTTTTAAAAGAAAAGAAAAAGATGGTTTTAATAAAATTGATAACCCTGATGGTGTTAAGAGTTTAAATATTATTCCATATCTATATTTGTTTGGAATGACTACTGAATTATACAAATGTTTAAATGAGAAAGCAGAAAAATTAATTGAATCACATAAATATAGTACAAATTTAAAGAAGGATATAGAAGATTTAGGTATAAATATTAAAGAAGCTCCAGCATATGTAAATGATCTTAATGCACAATTAGAGGAGATTAATTTAGCTGTAGAAGAATTAAGTCAACATAAACTATATGATACAATTTCTGAAGAGATATCAACTTTAGATAAAGAAATAAAAGTAACAAATATAGAATTAATCAACGTAAAGGAGGAGATAAAGCAAATAGAGAGTATTCCAGAATATCAGGAAGTTTCAAAATATGATATTAGAGCTATATTTAATGACTGCAAAAAAAGTTTAGGGGACATGATTGTCAAGGAAATTGAAGAAATAGAAGAATTTAAAAGGATAATAGATAATTTTAAATTAGATGTGATGAACGAAAGAAAAAAAGAGCTAATTGCTTTAAAGGACAAGCTAGTTGATAAATTGAAAATGTTGTCTGATAACTACAAAAATAAGCTATCAGTAATAGACAAAGAAGGTAAATTAAAGTCATTGAAAACTACATTACATGAACAAAGATTGAAAGAAAACGAATACAAAAATTTAACATATTTGTACAAAAAATATCAAGAGCAAGAAAATAATAAACATTTCCTAAAAAGTGAAAGAGATGACACTCTAAATAAATTAAGAGCTGATAAAGAGAAACAATTGTCTGTAATTGCTAGTTTCGAAAACAAAGTATTAGAGATGCATCAATATTTGTATGGCAATCATAAGGCTTCATTTGATATTGAACTGAAAGAACCAAAAAGGCTTGATCAGAAAACATTCATAAACTTTCATATGGAAACAGATGATTCGGGTTCAGTAAGGACAGAGCATGAGAAAATATTAATTTTTGATTTTTGTTTGTTATTTTGTCAGGAAACAAGAAATAAACATCCTAAATTTCTTATTCATGATGGCGGTTTTGAAGGTGTAAATGAAGACAGCAAGTTTCAGATATTAAATTGGTTGCATAGTAAATACAAAGAAAACGTACCGTTCCAGTATATTGTAACAATTAATAGAGATAGTTTTGAAGATTTAGAAAAAGGGGACAAATTCACATTTGATCTGAATGAATATGTAAGAGCAGAATATACTAAAGCAAGAAGATTCTTAAAACAAAAATATATTGAAGAAAAAAAATCGATGGAATCATCTAAAACTTATCTCTGAAAAAGAAATGGTTGTGTAGAGTTGTTAATTTTGCTTGAAAGTGCGTGTCTTTGGGATAGCTGGGGGCATATCTTTTGTGATGGAAAAAAGTGGATATCTTCATTACTGGGGGTATCTGGCTATTTTGGTGGCATGACAGACCAAGAAATAACTAATGACTTCTGGAATAATATCACACAAAGAATCGGATGGAGAGATTTACGTTTGGAAGAGGGGTCACGGGATGTTTTGTACAGTAGTAGTTTTAATGAAGCTTTGCAAAGCCTTGGAAAGATGATTGAAAATCACAAAGAAGAGGATGAGGATACATTTAATGGGTATGACATCTATGAAGTATACGGGATAGATATTCTCATTAGCGGTAGCAAATATTACAGATGATTCGTGAAAAATGAGAAAAAATTTTTATGTAAAAATGCAATTATAGGTTAATACTTATTAAGTATTAATAGAAATATATAATATGTTGTATACACGTTGTATACTGCTTTTTATATAGTTTATCCCCTGTGCCGTAAAACCCCTTCCTTGAGGTGGGGGATATAAGGCACAGGGGATAAAATTTTTTGTGATATATAAAAAAAGACATACTCCCCAAATTTTAAGAAATATGTCCTTATATTTTTTACTAATTTTGTAATTTAAAGAACTATACAGCAACCATCAGTAGGATCATTACTGGTATTATCTTGGTTGTCTCCAGATAAATTAACAAATCCATCAGTTATATCTGATAAACCATTATCACTTTGCAACAGATAATTCAAAATTGTTTGTTTGTTAGGTAGTACTATTTCGTTCTTGAAAAGTTCTTGTTGTTCTGTTAATACTCCTGATGATAAATCATTACCGTAATATTTATTATGCGATTCCATGAATAAATTATATACTCTATCTATCTGAGAATTCATACTACTTGGTATTTCAATGCTAGGATCTTCCCTGTAATTATTTAACTTTTTAGCTATCCCATACATGAATGTAGCAAAATATTCATTTTCTGTTACTCCAGTACCCTCTTTAAAAGCAAGATGTAGTCCATATGCTGCTTTAGGGTGACCAATTACAAACGCAAGCCACATCAAGTCTGTAGATATAGAAGCACTTAAATCATACGCTTTATATTTATTGTTATCCAAGTAATAATTAAGTTTATTATAATACTTTGTAGCTAATTCATATAACAACTCAGCATTTTTTGTCTTTGCCATAATTTCTTCTCCTATAATTGTTTACCTGTTCTTCTTACTCTTTTTGGATTAATAGGGGTGGGTGAAGGTCTAATTCCCTTTGTATTTGACATTCTAATGGGTCGTTCATGTTTAATTTGTTTTGATGAACTCAGATTCTTCTCTTTTTTATTATTTTCTTTTTGTTTTGTTTCTTGTTTAACAGCTGGGCTTATTAATTTATTATAATTTTTTTTCAAAAAATTAACCGTTATGGATTTTATTTCGTTAAAGGTTTCAGCAACCAATTGCTTAAATTTTGGGTCTTTATTTTTAGTGCTTTCTTTGTATTTTTTTACTGAGTTATCTATGTCATCAATACCAGACATATTCTTAAGTTTTTGTTCTAACTGATCATATAGTTCAAACTCTGCAGGGTTGGATAACTTAGAATATTTTTCTTTACCTTTTTTTGTTAACTTCTTTATCTCTTGTATTTGTTCATTATGTTTTACTACCTCATCCATAACAAGATTAGCTTGTTTAAACTTCCCCTGTTGTTGCTTTAAAAGTGAATTAAGAACTTTTTTCTCTTGTTGCGATATTTTAGGATTGTTTTTAGATTTATTAATACTATCAATTTTAGCTTTTATGTTTTCTCGTTCTTTTATCGCAACTTCTGCCGCTTCAGCAATTTGTGGTAGCTTCTCACTTAATTTATCGATGTTTTTTTCAACTTTATTGATATTGTTTTTATTTAAATTTTTTATACCTTTTATTATATCTTTCTCAAGACTTAGCGTTTCATCAGAAATTTTATAAAAATCTTCATAAACTTTTGCTACATATTGTTGTCGTTCTATTTCTTTCTCAATAGTTTCAAACCCATCAATAGAATTAATAATAATGGTTTGCTGTTGTTGTCCTAGTAAATCATCATTTTTTTCTAAAATAACAATGCTTGCTTGAATAATTATATGTGGTGGAAATCCTTCAGTATCAATACCTTCTATATCCCTTAACAAACTCTCAATATCAGATTGATGTTTAGTATTTTTAAGTTTTTTAATCAACTCTTCATATTTTTTCAATCTTTTGTTGAGTTCTTCGTTCTGTTTTAAATCTTTATTTTGTATTGATTTCATAATATAACTCAAATAAATATTTGTACGTTGATTGTAAAGCTATTAGAAGACACCACCCTTTATTTTAACATCCTCTCCCAGCTAAAGCAAGGAGATTCCTACAAAAAGTAGGTTGGTACTTGTTTACACTTTCCCACTGGTTTC
>JABSSF010000150.1 GCA_013214485.1 Rickettsiaceae bacterium
GCACATAAGCACCATGCTTTTGATGCCGTTGATAAATAGTTTAATCTATATTATCATTGGCGTCCATACCATCATTACGAGAACACTCGTGTTCGTAGCAATCTAGAGAAAAATATGTATTATAATCAAATCTGGATCCTCACGCCAACCAAAGGTTGGCTCATGATGAGGGGTTGAGGGTCGTCACGTCACCAAACCCTACGTAAAAATAATGTTATTATATATACTCCCCCACCACTTAAAATAATCATTGGTGCTAGAGGAACATCTATGTAAAATGATAAACAGATGCCACAGAAATTCATTAGTAATGAAAAAAATATTGCAAAGCCAATCATCATTGAAGGAGAACTGGAAATAAGTCGAGCAATCATCGCTGGTATCAAAATTATACTCGTTATTAATAACGCCCCAACAATCTTGATACTTAAAAAAACTGTTAAAGATAAAATGATTAAAAATGCTAATTCTAATAAATTAACGTTGATTCGCCTAGAACTAGCCATATCCCTGCTTAATATAGTAAATAACATCTGACGATATGTCATGCTAAAAAATACTATTACTACTAATAATAAACCACACATCACCGCTAGATCAAAACTATTTGCTAAAATCATGTCACCAAATAATAATGCTCCTATATTTATTTTACTAGGGTATATATATGATAGTAATAATGCTAAAGAAATCATAAAACTAGAAATCAAACCAATAGCTGCGTTATTCCCAGATCTATGCCGTAACTTAAATACTGATAACGCAAAGATTAATGCTACTATCATTCCTGAAAAAATTATCGGCATCCCTATAACACCACTAATTGCCGCAACTAACATGCTAGCATGCGCTAAACCATCACCAAAATATACATATCTCTTCCACAATACAAAACACCCTAAAGGCGCAAAAATTAAACTTACTAAAATAGAAAATAAAATTATTATAATCATTAGTTTCTTACTCTTAATTTTTATTACTACAGCTCAAAATCTATGAGATCTATTGCAAAACTTATTTTTGGTAGTGAATTGGTAGAAATCCACGGAGCACAGAACCGCAGCGTATTAATATACGTGAGGATTTGAGCACCGGAATGACACCGCAAGACACAGCAAAAATAAGTTTTGCAATAGATCTTCTATTCATGTCGGTGATCATGATTATGTATATATACTCCAATCTCAGATAAAGCATTTTTAAAATCAACATTCTTATTTAACTCAGTTGGCCTGCCACTACAACAAACATGACCATTTAAACATATCACATGATCCGTATTCTTCATTACTGTAAATAAATCATGCGAAATCATAAATATAGTCATTCCTAGCTTTTTCTTCAACTCATTTAAAATACTATAAAATTCTTGCTGACTATTTACATCTAGAAATTGCGTCGGTTCATCTAATATTAATAAATCTGGCTTATCCATTATTACTCCAGATAATAATAACCTCTGCAACTGCCCACTAGAAATCTTAGCAATATCTGTTTTACGTATTTTCTCATAATTAATAAATTTGGTTAATGACAAAACTTCATTAGAAAGTTTATTTACCGCAAGCATATCCATAAGCCCTTCACAAGTTAAAGGCATATTAAAGAAAAAATCTAATTTTTGTGGTACATAACCAATCTTCAAATTATCCCGTAAAATAACCTGGCCTTTGGCCACCTCTTCTAAACCCAAAATAATCCTTGCTATAGTTGTCTTGCCAACACCATTTTGACCTATTAAAGTCGTAATCTCTCCTTTAGTTAAAGTAAAATTTATGTTATCCAATAACGTACGATTATCAAAATGCTTTGATACCGACTTAAACTCTACTAAAATATCTTTGGTCATATTATTTGTTCTTGGTATATAATTAACTAAGAGAACCTAGTAACATAAACTTTTGTTAGCCATTTTGCAAGAACATCACTTGTAAAGTTATCATAGCAACATCAAAAATTGCATTAATATTCAACCTATAATTACGATTTTACTGTCAGCAACATTACTATCTATTTAAACTTAAATATATTTTTAAAGAAGAAAATTATTATGGTAACAGATATTAAAAAATTACATTCATTATTAGATAATTTTAATAAGAAATATATTACTAATTTATTCACTCATGAAAAAAGTAGCATTAAACAAATATCTTTAACTGCTATAAATACCTTATCTCAGGAAAAAGATTTGTTAGATTTGCTAAATACTTTACAACAACAAAATTTAATAGATGCTGTTAAAATTCATACCAGTCATAATAAATTAAATGAATATCCTTCCAATATTCACAATATATTGTCCTTACTTGAAACAACGTTAAAAAATAAGAGCGATACCATTTCCCAGGAAAAACAACACTTAGTTAAAATGGCTTGTAATATAATTCAAGCAATTCAAGAAATTTACTCCTTATCAGATGATAAGAACCAGTTGCAATTATTAGAAAATCACCTTGCCCTATTACAATCTACAAATATTGCTTTTAATATTCCTAATTTAAACTTAGAACTGCAGCTTAATTTAATTGACAATTTATTAATGATTAAAGAATTATGGTTCATTAAACAAGATCATCATATCTTCAAAAAAGATATTAGGGTTAAACTTAACCAAGATACTAATAATACTATTAAATTAAAAGATTATGAAAATATTGCCGTAATTTTTACTAAAATTATTAATGTACTAAGTAATGAAGATAATATCTTAGAAGAACTAACCAACACAGAAATCATAAACCTATATGGTAAATTAAAAAATGTAGTTTCCATTTCACAAACTGAAATAATAATTTTATTAAATAAATTACATCTGGAAGCAAAGACTCTATATAATTGTAATAAATTAGACGATTCTGGCTATGGAAGCTTGCAAAAATAACTTTAATATTTAATAGGTTTTATAATGTAATTCCACTCTCCTTTAAATGACTCAT
>JABSSF010000151.1 GCA_013214485.1 Rickettsiaceae bacterium
TAAAAACTTTACAAATTATAGTTGCAATCAATTACAAAATAGTTTAGAAACTTACAGAATTTTTAAATTATTAATTATTAACTTTAATTAATTACTTAGGAGATAAAAGTGCTTGATATTGATAGTTTTATAGTGATTTCTTTTTTAGTTGTGACGTTTATTATTGGCATCCGTTATGCAAAGGGTATAACAACAATTAAGGACTATGCCCTTGGTGGTAGAAATTTTTCTACAGGAGCACTAGTGGCTACTTTAGTGGCTACATGGGTTGGGGCAGGTAGTTTTTCTATAACTTTGTCTAAAGTATATTCTGATGGATTATACTATCTTATTGCAAGTATGGGAATGGGAATATCTTTGTTCTTAACAGCTTTTGTGTTTGTACCAAGAATGGGCGAATTTTTAGGTAATACTTCTATAGCTGAATCAATGGGTAATTTATATGGTAAAAATATTAGAATTATTACTGCAGTTACAGGTATAGCAGCATCTATTGGATCTATAGCTGTACAGTTTAAAGTATTTGGCAGTTTATTTAGTTATTTTTTAGAATTTTCAAATACTTATGGTATTATATTAGCTGCAACAATAGTAATTATTTATTCAGCAACTGGAGGTATTAAAGCAGTAACTTTTACAGATGTAGTACAATTTTTTACTTTTGGTACTGCTATTCCCATTGTAGGAGTAATGATTTGGAATCAATTTTATTACACTGATTTTTCTTTTGCTAATGGTTTAATTGATCCTAAGTTTAACTTGAACAGAATATTTGATGTAGATAATCCTAAATTATTATCAATGATAACTCTAATATTATATTGTGCTTTACCAGGTCTGAAGCCAAATATTTGTCAAAGAATATTAATTGGAAATAATATTGCTCAGGTTAAAAAAGCATTCATCATTACAGGATTCTTAGTCATGTTAATTCAGTTAGCATTGGCATGGATTCCTTTTGTAATCTTTAATGTTGATTCAAGCCTAGATTCAAATCATTTATTAAGTTATGTAATGAATAATTATACATATATTGGATTAAAAGGTATTCTGATATCTGGAGTAATAGCTATGGCAATGTCTACAGCAGATTCTTATATTAACTCTTCCGCAGTTTTATTTGCTAATGATATTTGTAATCCATTAAATTTAGGTAAAAATCAAACATTGTTGATATCTAAGATATTTGCATTTTTACTAGGGGGAGCTGGAATTGCTCTAGCCCTTGTAGAAAAGGATTTACTTGGCATAGTGCTTACAGCTAATAGTTTTTATATACCTGTAGTAACGGCTCCATTGGTATTATCTATTTTAGGTTTTCGTAGTAGTACTAAATCAGTGTTAATAGGTATGGCAGCAGGGTTTGTTACTATTTCTGCGTGGAAATTATTTAAAATAGAAGCAGATGGACTTGTATTTTCTATGTTTATTAACCTTATATTCGTAATAAGTAGTCATTATTTACTGCGTCAACCAGGTGGTTGGATTGATACTAAGAATAAAAAAGTATCTGAAGATTTACAGCAAGAAAAACCATTAAAAAAAGGATATCTAATAAGTAAATTATACAATTTTAATTTTTCCCAATATTGCAAGACACATTTTCCAAACAGTGAATTTTCATATATAGGGTTGGGGTTATATCTGATTTTATTTACCCTTACTACGATGTATTCTACACAAACGGAATTACTTAAAGAAAATTCAAGAATAATTCTAGCACTTTATCAACTGATGTTAGTAAGTGGCATGATTTTCCTTATGCGCCCAATTTGGCCTAAAATTTTTGATTCAAATCAAAAAACAATCTGTGTACAAATATTATGGCCAATTGTAATATTTTACACTTTGATATTATTAAATACTTTCTTTGTAATAGTTAGTGATTTTAGTATTTTACAGTTCGGAATATTTACAATGAACTTGTTAATTACTGTACTACTCCTTGGGTGGCAATTAGCTATAGTCTTTATAGTTGCTGGTATATTAATGGGAATAAAATTCCATCAATATTATAATCCAGAATACGTATTTGCTATGTATATAGGTTCTCCTGCTTTTGTTACGATCTACGTATTAATGTTTATAGGAGCAATAGTAGCATTATTTTTTAAACCTAAACAAGAGCAATTTGAAGCTACAGAAACAAGAGCAGTCAATTTAGAGAGTAAGGTAACTAGTTTAGAAAAAGAAAATGATTTTATCAGAAGAGAAGTACAGCACTTAGCTGAGGGGATAGAATATTCTGATAATCAGTTAAAAACTAGAGAAAGTCAATATAAGGAAAAATCAATCTATTTGCGTGATAAAATAAAATTGATGAATATAGAGATAGAAAAACTTCAAGACATGAAAGATGAGTTTTTACGTAATATGCCACACGAATCTAATGCTCCTCTTACTGGTATCTTAAGCCTTAGTGATGCACTTTATTCTAGTTATGATAGCTTAGATAAAACAGCAATAAAGGACTCAATAAAAAGTATAGTAAATAGTGGAGACCGTTTAAAAAGCTATATATATAACATGGTTGATTTATCAAAACTATCTTCGTTTTCCTATGAGCTTGAGAGAAAAGAAATAAATTTAAGTGAATTAGTAAAAACTCGGCCATATTTATATAAGAAAATCTTTTCAGATGATAAAAAGCAAGAATTTAAGTTTGATGTTGAAGACGATATCATGGTAAATGCCGATGAGTATTTTATGACTCAAGCTATTGATAATTTGATCAGTAATGCAGTTGAGTATGGTGAAGGAAAGGAGATCACTATCAACCTTAAGAAAGCAAATGATAAAGTAGAATTCAAGATTGCAGATCAAGGTATAGGTATTCCAGCAAATGAATTAAATAGTATATTTAGTAAGTTTATCACAAGTTCTAGAACTAAAACTCGAGCAGGCGGTAGAGGTATAGGCCTTGCATTAGTGC
>JABSSF010000152.1 GCA_013214485.1 Rickettsiaceae bacterium
CTTTAACATTAAAGAATGTAGGAGCTCATGTTAATGAAGGTGGTTTAGATACCCCGTTACTTGGGATGAGTTTTATCTCTCGCTTTAAAAGCTTTACAATAGATGGTGATCTGCTAACTCTTGAATATTAATTTATTTAATAACGCCATTTATTTGTGAGCGTTCACGGCCTAAAACCCGTCATCACGAGCCGACCTTTAGGACGGCGTGGTGATCCAGATTTGATTTTATTAAATTTTTTCTATATGCTAACTTCCTCAACTGTTTGTATCATGAAGGATCCTAGTGCTTTACTATACATTTTTTCCTGGATTGCCACGAACACGAGTGTTCTCGAAGGTGCCGAATGCTAGTTCTTTTAAGGCATATTTACGATTTTCACATTAATCTTTACATCGCCTTTACTACCTGTGAAGACTACTATAGAACTTATTTCTTCTTTTTCATTATTCATAGCATTTAAATTTCTAAAAACAAACTTATTATATTTGTCTATTTACTAAATGCTGATAGATTAACACCTTTGTGCCATCACTTCAAATACTAATACTAATGGTATTCAAATAGTGCAGTTTTCTTATAAAAACTAGTCAAATATTAACTTTTTTAATGGTGGGCTTGAGAAGACTTGAACTTCCGACCTCACGCTTATCAGGCGTGCGCTCTAACCAGCTGAGCTACAAGCCCCTATATTAGGGTATCCTACGATGATAAGATAATACTATCAAGAATAAGCTGTTATTCTATTAAAATTTAACTAGATGTCAAGCACATTATTAACTTTTACTAAAATGATTTTTTGTAACATTTCTTAATAACAAAGTAAAAAATTTGTTAAGTTAGTAATTTGTCCTTGACCATGAGCCATTTGAATTTTATATTCAATTTAAGTTAAATTATTTAATTTTAATTTGTAAGTTTTAAAAGAAGGATATCAATGACTCCATATAATGACTTAGCCAAAGCTATTCATCGTGAAGGATATATATTTATCATCATTTTTGCAGTTGTAACATTTATTCTTAGTTCCTTTAGTGGTACTCTAGGATGGATAGGTTTTATTATAACTATGTGGTGCATTTATTTTTTTAGAAATCCAAATAGAGTAACGCCTGTAGGTGATAATTTAATTATTGCTGCAGGAGATGGCATAGTACAATCCATTAGTGAGGAAATACCCCCTGCTGAATTACAAATGCCAAATAAAGAAATGATTCGAGTAAGTATTTTTTTGAATATATTCAATGTACATGTTAACAGAATTCCAGCAAGTGGTAAGATTTTAACCTTGCATTATCGTCCAGGAAAATTTTTAAATGCTTCTTTAGATAAAGCCAGCATCCATAATGAAAGGCAGTCAGTACTAATGGAAACTAAAGATAAAACTAAAATAGCTTTTGTTCAAATAGCAGGTCTTATTGCTAGAAGAATAGTTTGTGATTTAGAGGAAGAAAATGAAGTGAAAGCTGGAGCTAGATATGGTCTGATTCGTTTTGGTAGTAGAGTGGATATTTATCTACCACTTAAAACAGCTATTCTAGTTTCTAAAGGACAAACATGTGTTGGTGGTGAAACTATTATTGCTGATTTAAAACGTAAAAAAACAACAGAGTATCAATTTGAAACAAGATAAATATTATGCAGCCGGATGAACAACGGTTAAAAAAGACAAGTAAACGCAAAATTTTAACAGCTAAAAGTAAAAAAAAGAAAACAACCAAACCCGTTCCGTTTGCTAAAATGATTCCAAGCCTAGTAACACTTACAGGTTTAGTTATAGGTTTAAGTTCTGTTCGTTTCGCCTTAGATAGCGCATGGCAAAATGCTGTATATTGTATAATCGCAGCTACTATTCTCGATGGTCTTGACGGTGGTATAGCTCGAAAGCTTAAAGCAACTAGTCATTTTGGTCTAGAGTTAGATTCCCTGTGTGACTTAGTTAATTTTGGCTTTGCCCCAGTTTTGATTACTTATTTATGGTCATTTCAGCAACATGAATATAAAGTAATTTCCTGGGCAGCAATTATGTTGTTTGTAGTATGTATGTCAGTTAGATTAGCAAGATTTAACATTAGTGCTATCAACAAGGAAAAGGAAGATAAAAATAATAAATTTTTATTAGGCATTCCAGCACCTGCAGGAGCATTATTGGTTTTAGTACCGATGATGTTAGATTTTAAATTAACGGCACTATGGGAGTTTGATGTTAGAAGCCAAGCTTTTTTTATTAATCTATATATAATATTCATCGGATTGTTACTAGCAAGCAGACTGCCAACAATTTCTAAAAAGAATTTTTATATTAAACCAGAATATTTATCATTAGCAATAATTGGAGTAACCATCATTATAATTATTACCATAATATATCCATGGTATGCGCTGCCAGCTATAGCTTTAATTTATATGTTATCAATACCTGTTACAACATATTTAGCCAATAAACCTGAACAAGCTAATAACAGTTTTAAAAAATAAACTCTCTATATCCTGAAAGAGTCATCACGAGTCAACTTTTGTTGGTGTGAGGATCCCTAACCTGTCATCCTGAGCCAACTTTTGTTGGCGTGAGGATCCAGTTGATTTTATTATATATTTTTGTCTAGATTACTTTACTACACACAAATTTTGCTGAAAGGCAACACTCCTCGTCAATAAATTACACATAAACTTTGCAACTCAAATTTGTATTTGTAAAGTAATCTAGACAAAATAATACCTAAGTTAATGTATTTTAATATATTTTTTATATAAATTATTGACTTTTATTAATCTTTATGTTAATATATAAACATGATATATTAATTTTTGTTAGTATAACTTTAATTTATTTTTTTAATTTAAACGGAGAATTTTATGGCACATACTATACAAGATTATGTTGCAGAGCTTAGTACATACGCTAGAGGTACTAAAGATAGATA
>JABSSF010000153.1 GCA_013214485.1 Rickettsiaceae bacterium
CACATGAAGCTAATGCTAATGATTTAGGAAAATACATCAGAGCACATTGGCAAGTAGAAGCTTTTCATTGGATATTAGATGTTAGCTTTAAAGAAGATAAGATTCCAATAGTAGTGAACATGCTGCTGCCAATTTAGCTTTTATGAGAAGAGCTGCTATCAATATGCTAAGAATCTATAAACATGATACTGGAAGCTCTGTTTCTATCAAAAGATTACAAAAAACTTGCTTAGTCAGGCCGCAATTAATAAAGGAGATTCTTTGCTTAAATACAATTTAAACATGTATCCATGCTTTGACCGTGGTTTACCCTATTAAAAAAAGCATTTTTTTCTTTATTTTGGCTATAATTATTTTGGTTATAAAAATAATTATATTATAAATTACACTTGAAATCAGATAATTTTCTGATATAAAGATTAAATCATTTAAACAATAATACCTGCACCCGTAGCTCAGCAGGATAGAGCAACGGATTTCTAATCCGTCGGTCAGAGGTTCGAATCCTCTCGGGTGCGCCATTCTCCCGATTTCTTACTTTTGATGATAGCATCGAACGGTGGACGTAGCTTGAACTCTAGCTTACGGCCTTTCAGGCGGAGGTTCGAAAATACCAAATTTATCAACTCCCTTTTTTCATCAACATTCGAACCTCTGAAGGTTTTACCAGCATTAGACCCTAGTTCTAAACAGCGAATCAAGTGATCTTGGTGTTCTAAATTATCTTCATTCATTTTTGATAGTTCTTCAGTGATTTCCTCTCGTCTTTCAATAAATTTTTTACGTTTTTCTTCATAAGTTTCTTTATCAATATCACCATCTAAAAATATATCTGTGAGTCTATCCATACGATTTTTTATTTTAGTACTTTCAACATTTAATTCTTTAGTTCTAAGGTTCAAATATTCTCTTTGATCATCTTCTGAAGATCTAATCATTTCTGTTAATTTTTTCAGCACTTCTGGTTCTAATTTCATTTCATCAAATATTTTTTGTACTTCCTCTATTATTTTATCTTCTTTCATAAATACCTTCTTATTTGGGTTATTTGGATTCCACACTATTAAATATGTCCAGCGGCCAATCTCTCCATTCTTATATTTTTTAACTTTAGTGTCACTACTTGCTATTTTTCCTGTTGTAGCACATGTTATTAAGCCTCTAAATACAAACTCCTTTGCTCCATACTTAAATGGTTTCTTATTATGACCTAATCTTACTTTTTGGCAAGCATCAAATGTTTCTTTACTAATTATTGGTGGATAAATATGTGGATATTGTTTACCGGTCTTTTTTACTCTCATGACGCCATAATAAAAAGGATTTTGGATAATTTCATGCATATGGGATAAATATAAGTTACCTTGACTGCCACGAGAATTTTTCAAGCCCCATTTTTTTGCTCTTTTTCTCATTTCCTCAATTGTGTGAGTCCCTGTGGCGTATTCTTCAAATAATCTTTTAATTAACGGCGCTCTTAGTTTATCAACAATAATTGTACCATGTCTTGCTCTCTTGCCATCTCCCTTGATGTTTAAATAGCCAATTGGTGCAGTGCCTATCCATTCTCCATTACGAAGTTTTTGGGCAATACTGCGATTTACATTATCTCTTAAACTATCAACATAACCTTGAGCTATCATAACATGCATATTCCAAATCATTTTTTCTTGCGATGTAGATTCTTGGTGGATAATTAAGTTTTCAGTAATAAAATGTAGTTGAATTTTTTCTTTAGCAATTAAGCCTTCCAAAAGCACAGTTTCTCTATAGCTACGTTGTAATCTATCTACTTTATCAGTAATTATTGCGATGATTTCTTTTTGTTTTTTGGTAAATTCTATTGCTTCGTTAAATTGCTTTCTATTGCCATTAGTTGAAGATTCAATAAATTCAAAAACCTTTAACACCTCTAATCCTTTTAAAGCGCAGTATTCTTTTAAACGGTGCTTTTGTGCTTCAATTGAATAACCTTCTTCTTGGTCTTTACTTGATACTCTTGCTAGTATTACAGCTTTTGTTACTTGTTTAATTTCACGTCTCATAATTTTTGTTTCCTTAAATAGTTTTAATTTGTTAACATTTGGTTAGTTATAATAAAAAAATGGCATCATAATGATTCTCATACCTACTTAATTTATTGATATGTAATGATTAGATGACGCCATGTGAATTTGATATTAGATCGCCTACTCCAGCTTCTAATCGAAGGATCATAAAAACAAAGCGGAACAGAATAAGAAAAATAGACCACCCAATATGTTGCTAAGTTTTTTGTAAAGAACGGCCTATTTGTTACTGCACTACTTACAAGTAATCTTTTCTAGCTGCTAAAAGTACCCATTCTTCATTGTCAAACAGTTTAAACATATCAACAGCCATTTTTGACATTATTAATTCCTTATATTCATTTATTTTGTCAGTATTTTTTACCATGTTCCAATCATAAGAGCAAAAACTCATCGCATCTTTATTAGCAATTTCACTATCGTAAGAGGCTACTTCATGTTGAAGATATAAACTCTTTAATACAGTTTCAATAAATATGCTAGTTTTAAATAATTGCACTTGCTTTTTTACATATAATTCTTGCCTGCGGTTATTTTCTTCATGTTTATCTGCATATTCTTTAGCTTTATCTTTCAGTTTTTGTCTAGTCTCTTCGTCCAGTTTATCAAAGTTAGCATATTGTTTTAATTTTTCTTTATCTGTGTTGCTTGCTTTATTGTAATCGTCAAATATTGGATCTTCATCAAGCTGATGAATTTTGTCATCTATTTCTATAAGATGTTGATCTCTATTGTGACAGGGCAATTTAAAAGTCACAACCAAGAATTGCAATTTTTTTCCACAACAAGGATTTTGTATGGTTAAACATTTCC
>JABSSF010000154.1 GCA_013214485.1 Rickettsiaceae bacterium
AAATTAATATAAAAGTTGTAAAAATGCATGGAATATTTTCAGAAAAATAGAAAAAAATGCAATTTATAATTGACTATAGGGTTTCATTGGGATAGAATATGTGAAGTTAATTTAGTGTATTTGGTTGTTATGGGTGTATTAAAGGGGTGTGATTTAAATGCTGATATGCTAGAAGCTGTTGGTGGGTTTTCAAGAGTTATAGAAAATATGGATGTAGTATCTCAAAACATGCTAATACAAGGTTTAATATCGTTAAATAAAATTGGGGTAAAATATTTTGGGATGCGAGATGTGTACTTAAATGGAAATACTAGTATTTTTACTACCTGCTTGCCGTGGCTAGTGATGACAAAAGATAAAGATTTCCAATTGAAATTTAAAAAACACATGAATGTAGAGATAGTAAATGTTTTAAAGGATCGCTATTCAATTGTAACCAGATCGTCTGATAAATTATTTTCTGTTTTTTTACAAGAATTAGAAGGTAGAGGACTTAATAATAGTATAATACAATATAAAAATTATAAAAATATGATCAGGATATTTTATTATATAGGTTCCTCTGGAAACCCCAACATAAGAGATAAAATAATAAACAACATGTCAAACATAGAAAAAATAGTTTCTAATATGTCAAATCCTTTGAGTATTATATCAAATTCTAAAGAATTTGATATAAATAAAGTTAGTTTATTAACTAATGGCGTTATTAGAGAAATAGAAGATATAACAAGATATAATAATAGAGTAGTAAATATATGTGGCAAAAAAGTTGCGTTGACAACTCTTGATTTAGAGTACTTGAAGCTCTTAGAGGGGTATAGAAGCAATTCAATTATTGCAGAAAAGATGAATAAATCAATTTATTCTGTAAGAGATAAAGTTCAAGTTTTAAAAGAGAAATTTGGTGTTGAGACTAAGAAAGAATTAATGGAAATTGTTGAGTATATAAATTTTTAAATTATTAAGAGGTGTTTTAATGAAAGGAGAAAAAATATCAGTTTCAGTGATGATATCTTGTTTTTTGGCGGGGTGTTTAGAAACTTATGATTTTGTGGTATTTGGGTTTTTTGCTCCCATTATACATAAAAATTATCTATCATTTTTAGATAAAAATTCTGGTCTAATAGTAGCTTATTTATTATTTGCTATAGGGTTTGTTTTTAGACCAATGGGTGCAATGTTTTTTGGGCATATTGGTGATAAGCTTGGTAGGAAAACAGCTTTAGTAATGAGTGTTTCTTTTATGGGTGCTTCATCTATGGGAATGTGCCTTATGCCAACATATGAAAATGCTGGAATAATAGTGTGTTTTCTTATTGTGCTTATTAGAATAATACAAGGTTTTTCTTTGGGTGGGGAATATAATGGAGCTATTATATATGCAATTGAGCATACAAAAAATAACAAGGTAGGAATGATTGGAGCTTCTGTATTATCAGGTAGTACCTTAGGAGTTTTGTTGGCTACACTGATAAGTCAAGTTTTACAGAATGATTATTTTCCAGAGTATAGTTGGAGATTTGCTTTTTTATTAGGGTCTGGGTTATCTGTTGTGGGCTATTTTATAAGAAGAAGATTAAGGGAAACTCCAATTTTTTTAAATAAAGCCCAAAAGGTTAGATTTCCTTTAATTCATGGTATTAAGAAACATAGAAAGGAGTTTTTAGCATCTTCTCTACTTTCGGGAGCTAATAATGCCAACTTCTATTATATGCTGATATTTGTACCAAATTATTTAAAAACAAGTGCAGAAAGTTTTGGTTTACACTTTAGTAATGTCGTAATAACTTGCGTAATGTTTTTAACAGTTCCTTTGTGGGGTGCAGTCTATGATAAAGTTACAAAATATAAAATTGCATTATCAGCCTGTTTGTTTGCTGGGTTGTATAATTTGACTTTTGTTAATACATTATTATCTTTAGATAGCCAATTAAGCATATATATTTATAGTCTTCTAGGAGCAGTTCTAATGTCTATGCTTATAGTTTCGTCTAACTTGTACGTAGTAGAAGTTTTTCCCCCAGAATGTCGGTATAGTTGTGGTGCTTTGAGCTACAGCCTTGGAGCTGCAGTTTTAGGTGGTACTGTTCCAGTTATGTGTACTTCCATAATCAACTATTATGGAAACCATCCATTTTATATGGGAGTGTATGTGTTGTTGATATCGTTAAGTGGAGCATTAGGAATATTGTTAATGAGATATAATAAAAATACAGTTAAAATCCAAAATCAACTTCAGAGAGCATCATTAACCAAAAAAGTAGAAATAACTTCAATGTTACAAAAAACTTAACAAAATTTAAAGAAAAAATGTACATTTTGGGGGGGTTTTTAGTTGTAAATAATTGTGATATATTATTTTTAATTGATAAGAAACAAGGATAAAGTATGAAAATAAAAGAGTTCATAGATTCAGGTGAAGTAATTAGTAAGTTTGGTGTAGCTGCAAACTCCATTAAAATGGAAAAAGTTCCAGTTCATGAAAAACCAAAGCAAATTCGTGATGAATTAATAACAATGAATAGACACGGTTACATGAAGTTTGAGTGGGATGAATTTGGTAAAGATTTTGCAGAATATGCCATGAGAACAAACAAACCAGTCTTAGAAATTGGATCTGCTTATGGGTGGCTAACTCATAGAATAATGGAAAAAAATAAAGAAATAATAGCAGCTGATATTTGTAGGGAACACTTAGAGGTTTTACTGAGGGATGCCCCTCAAGATAAGTTAGATAAACTACATATTTGTAATGCAAGATTTCCAGATAGTATGGAGTTTGAGAAAGAATCATTGGGGGCTGTAACTGCATCAAGGGTGTTTCATTTTTTAAGAGGTGAAGTGATTGA
>JABSSF010000155.1 GCA_013214485.1 Rickettsiaceae bacterium
TTCTGAATATTATTGGATATTTCTTTTTTCATTGAAAATCCCATATTTATATTCATTTGTCAAGTGAAATTACTATAGTCGCCTCGTGATGACGCTTTCCCTTTTTCAAGTTATTTGACTATAAATTAATTTCGTGGGGATACAACAGCTCAGGATGACGGGTTTTTAGAATTTATCAAACCTAGACATAATTACTCCACAAAAATTTAATCAATCTTGTCAACGAATTACGTAACCTTTACAATCGTGAGTCACCTGTGATGACGTGACGATCCAGATTTGATATTATTATATTTTTTTCCTGGATCGCCACACTAAGCTACACTTAGTTTGAAGACGATAGATATTATCTTACTAAATATAAGATAATTTTAATCTAGATCTACTATTATGTCATCATTATCTTTGTATTTAGTGTTGTCGCCAATAATAGACATTTTATCATTAGTATTATTAACATTAACTATTTGATCTAATATGTCTATTTTCTCTTCATCATCATCACAGTCATTGCTAAAAGAATTTTTCTTAGATAACTCAATTTTCTTAATCGTATGTTTTGTATTAAAGTAATCACTAGCAATTATTTCTTTATAATAATCACCTATCGTAGAAGGTTTATCAATAAGTTGTTTTTCTAAAGCTAAAACTGGTTTTAACTTTTCTACCTTTTCATTATCATCATAAATCTTTAGCATATGTTTAATTTGAATGATGCTACGACATTTACTAACATCGTTAAGTGCTTTTTTATAGTATGTATGTCTTGCTTCAAATTCAGCCTGCTTAAAATATACCTCCTCATTGCCAAGCTCTTTTTTTAACCATGTTATAGGATCTTCATTAGATGAATTATGGTTTTTACACTCAGCAAAACATTTTTCTATAAGTAATATATTATCAATTTTTCTAAAACACTCTATGGCATTAAGGTAATCACCATTACAAAAAAGTAAAAACCCTATTTTAAAATAAACAGTTGGGTTATCATTGATGCAATCCTTTGCCTGGTAGTAATATTCCAAAGCTTGATGATCATCTTGTTGTTTGATTAATAAGTCACCTAATTTGATATTAAGATCACTTATAGTCTTTTTACAATTATAATCATCTTTACAAATGTTTAATAACTCTAGTGATTGCTGATAATATTCGGGATCTTTAGAATGTAAATCTGGTTTAAAGCTTTTTATTTCAGATATTAAAAGTAGATTATTTATAGTTTTCCAGTGATCTATGATGATTTTTAACATATCTGTCTTAGGTAAATCTTTATTTCCTACGTTACTAAGGTAGGAAATATTGCTATGCAGTTGTTGAAATTTGTGTTTAAGATCCATTATATAATTTTCTACATTTGGATTACAATATTTTAAAAGTGTATCAAATGTTTGAATTATACACTTATTATAATGGGTAAAAGAACCATCCATTTGTTGATTTAATACTTTATTTAAAGATTGTAGTTGATCTAACATAGAAAAATAACCTTCGTATTTTGTAATTTCTTTATTTGTGAAGATCGATTTGTTATGAGATTGTGGGCATTTGAGCCCTATCAGTAACGGATGTTTATTATTGATGATAAGTTGCATCATATAAATGATGTTATTACCAAATAGTTCTATTAGTTTATAATAACTATCGCATTCTGTACTTAATAACTGATGCGAACATTCTTGGGCTTTACTAGATAATGGATTAAGTTTTTCATAGTTATTATCAGTTAGTAAATATTGAGTATTATTGCATAATAAATCACCGAAATTAGGTGATTTATATTCTCCTCCCTTTTGTGGCGCATGAAATATAATTATATTGTCATCATTACTTATAATTGCTTTACAAATGTTTATTATTTTATTATCAAATTCATTAGGTTTATTTATTATTTCATCAGTTATAAGTGATTTTACATGCTTTGGTATTCTTTTAGCATCAGCTTTTGTTACTACTAGTGAAATATAGTTTTCTATTTCATTTAAATGACCATAATCTTTTAACAAATTATTGTGGATCATATCTACAAAATTATGAGCATTGAAAATTGCATGGTCAGGTACTACAAATACAATCTGTATTCCGAGAACTGCTGTTGTTAAATTTTGTGTAATGTAATCATTTAACATTTCGAACCAAGGTTTTTTTGTACCACCTGGAATATCACAATAAATTTTATTACCAGCATTGACTATATTAGGCATTTTCTTGTCAAGATTACAGTTTGTGGGTATAATATCAAATTTACCATACTTACCTACTTGTACGTCAGCCTTAGCATCTCGATCAAGGAAATGTGTAAACAAGGTTTTACCGCTTTTTTTAGGGCCTTTAATTAAGGTAACATATTTATCAGTCAAATCGCGCATTATTTTCGGATACAAATTATCTAATGCCAATTTGCAAATCTGTTCATCAGTTAGAATTTTCCCTTCATCAGTTGTACCATTATTATCAAGGTCATCATCAGATAAAAATGTTACTTTACTGCTAATATTATCATCATCATTAAGATTTATATCAGAAGTCACTTTAGCAGCATTGTTATCACCGACTATAGATACATCGCTTGATGGAATTAATGGCTTATTTTGACCGGGTTCAGGCTTGTTTTCCTGATTATTATCTTTGTCATTATTTAGTAGATTAGGTTGTATATCATTTTGTAAATCGTTTGCTTGTGTTTGATTTGCTATTATTAAAATATGGTTTTTTCCATATTTTTTAAAAAATTCTGTTACTACTGTAACTTTTTCAGGTGATAAATGAATTCCATCAAAATTAAATTTTGTAATCTTATCATTACTAATTGCAGAAGCAACAATAGTCATCAACTGATTAAA
>JABSSF010000156.1 GCA_013214485.1 Rickettsiaceae bacterium
ACACTACAACAAACTATTGATCACTCCTTTAAATTATACACTTGGCAATCGAAATGACTATATATGTCGGTGTGGTGATCCAGTTGATTTCATTACATACTTTTTTCTCTGGATTGCCACGAACATGAATGTTCTCGCAATGACGGAAACCCAGTTCTTTTAAAGTTTATAAGTCGTTAATTACGAACTGATTTACCTGCTCAAGTCTATCTCTTTTTCAAGTTATTTGACTATAAGTGATTACGGAGGTGTAAGTCTTAAAAGAACTGGTATCCGTCATTGCTGTAAAGGTTACATAACTTTTACACATATATGTTCGTGACAATTCAGCTGTCCAGATATAATTTCATACCTTCATGAGTTGCTTTGAAATCTAAATCTTCATAGAATTTTTTAGCTGCTAAACGTTTTTTATTAGTAGTTAATTGAATAATAGTAGCTCCTTGACTTCTACCATATTCAATAGCTGCATTAATCATCCAAGTGCCAATATTCTGACTACGGAATTTAGAACTAACTCTTACTGCTTCAATTTGCATTCTTGTAGAACCAATAAAAGTAACAGATGGCATGATAGTCAAATGACAAGTACCAACAATTTCTTTATTTTGTTCAACAACCATTAAATATTGATTAGGATCAGCTATAATCTTATTAAAAGCATCAATATAACGCTGATCTGACTGCTTTGTGGTAGTTTCACGAGTTTTACCAAGTTCATCATCAATTAAAAGCTGTATAATCATTTCAAGATCACCTAGCACGGCTTTGCGGTGAGTAAAATTTTGGCTCATAAAAAAGAATAATATTATATTACTTCCTTTATATTATATAACTTTATACTATATTCAATCAACTTGAAAATTTCTAGCTTAGAAGTAATAATACTAATTATGCTGGCAAAATTACTGGCTTAGGTAAACTTGTCATTAATGGAAACAATAATATTGCACTTGTTGGAGATCAAAATCAAAGTTTAAACAAAATTACCGTTAATAACCAAGGAAATCAAAATAATAATAACCCTAGAGCACTCTTTAAAAGAGAAATTTATGCAGATCGTATGGAAATTACTGGTAGAGCTGAATTTAATACTGGAAATATAAATATACCTAATAACAACATTATTTTATTACAACAACGTGCTACTGCAAAATTTAACAGACGACTTCAGCATCAATTCACTATTCACACAACGCAGCAAAACCCTGGAACAGTATATTTGAACGAGGTGGAAAGATCGGCGCTGTAGGTACAGCTGCTGCACCTGTTGCAACAATAGAATTTAATGGTAATCAACCATATGTTCTTCACTCTAACACTTATTCAAACAATATTAAATTTGCTAATAATGCTAGAATTATTCCAGATAACAATAATCAAATATTAAAATTTATTATAATAATATTAATGGTAACGCACTACATGGATGGCAACATTTAGGTAACCAAAATGGTTTTAACAATGTATTACAGTTTATAGTACAGAACAATAACCAGAATAATAATGCTGATCCTGGTGGTAATGGTGGCGGTGATGGTGGCGATGACGATGTTAGAGGTATAGATAATGTCTGGGTAAAAGCACTTATTGATCACAATACTCAAGGTAAGAGAAAAAATCAAATTAGCTATAAAGGTAATATGTATGGTGGTATATATAATAGGTACAGATTACAGAATTACTGAAGATAGTATAGTTGGTGCTTCTTTTGCTCACGTAAATGGGGTCATAAAACTGAAAAACCAAACTGTTCCTGAAGATATGAAAATAGATAATAATACTATATCTATCTATAGTCAAACTGATGTAACTAATAAACTATATTTACAAGGTATATTTTCAGCATCTAATAGTAATACTAAAATACGACGTGTATTTAACATTGCTGGCGGAAATCATGAAGGTAAAGGTAAATTAAAGAATACTAGTTATAATTTCTCTACTTTAGCAGGATATAAAGCTAAATTATCTAACAATGGATTATATTTTATTCCAACTATAGGTTTAGATTATGGAAGTCATAAAGATAGCAAATTCCATGAGAAAGGCTTAGGTATATATAACCGTAATATAAAAGCAAATAGTTATAATAGTTTAACTGGAAATATTGGAGCTAAATTAGCGATACAAAAACAAATTTCTCAAGGCTTAGCTCTTGCTCCTGAAATTCATGGTTCTATTAGCCAAGATTTAAATATTAAACCTAGAAAAATTCAAACTAAATTAAGTATTAATGATTCTTATAGTGAAGTCAAAATTAACAATAAAGATAAAACTACTTATAATTTTGGCGCAGGAATGGTTACTAAGATAAATAATAAGGTAGATATTAGCGCAACTTACGATCTTACTGCTAGAAAAAAATATCAAGCACATCAAGGATCGCTACAATTAAAGATTTATTTCTAATAAATTATTAGGATGAGCATTCACGGGTTTTCACCGTGAACGTCTCTGTCAAAAGGGTCTAGACTCTGTTGACCTAAGTATTAATAATGATCAAACCACTAAATAAGAATATTATTCCAATAATTATATAAGGTTGCTTCAAAATTGAATGTATATGTTTAATCTTATCATAGATTTTTAATTTAACTAATATGTGGCTGATAATATTCATATTTTATTACTATTATCTTATAAATTAAAAAGATCGGGGAATTTACAAATTACAATCACATAATCACAAGCAACCTTTAGGAATATATCCTTGGACATACGT
>JABSSF010000157.1 GCA_013214485.1 Rickettsiaceae bacterium
ACCTATTAATACCATTAAGCAATATATTCAGAAACAAAATACTCCTGCTTAATTCTTGTGCATTATATCCCCCACCTCAAGCAAGGGGTTTTACGGCACCAGGGATAAAAAAGTTTTGCAATAACATTGACATACTCCCCATATCTAAAGAAAGGGGATTCTAAGGATTCAAGCAACAGAAGCAAGAGCGAACTCTCGACTTACTCCATCTAGTCCGATCGTAGATGCCCCTACGATTAAAATATTTAAAGCTGCATTTAGATCTCTATCTAACTGATGACCACAGTTGCAATGAAAATGTCTATCTTTTAATGCAAGCTCTTTTTTTACCTTAGTACATTTACTACAAGTTTTAGAACTTGGATAAAATCTATCTATCCTTTTCATAGTTTTACCATGTTCTTTTGCTTTAAACTGTACCTTTTTTAAGAATTGATCTAAACCTAGATCACTAACCTTTCTACCCCATACTCTTTTCATACCACTCACATTTAAATCTTCAAAAAAAAGATAATCATATTTATTAACCAAATCATTTGCTAATTTAAAATGAAAATCTTCACGTTGATTAGCTATTTTTTTATGAAGTCTAGCAACCACTTTTCTTGCTTTTTTTCTATTTTTAGAACCTTTATCCTTAGTCGATAATTTTTTACTTTTTGATTTTAGTTCTGATAAGGATTGTTTTAAAAATTCTGGTGAGTTTATTTTTTCATTCTTACTACTTGTTAGAAAACATGATAACCCAAAATCAAACCCTGCGCTTTTACCCGTCATCGGTATAACTTTTTCTGGTTTATACGATTCTCCTAAATCACATGATAATATAATATACCACTCTCCAACTTGATCTCTTTTTATTGTTACTGTTTTTACCCTACCTTCTATATTTCTACTATTATTATATCGATAATAATTCTTGCCAATTTTTATCATTCCTTTTTCTTCATCTAATTTCCAACCCGCTTGTTTTAACGTGAAACTTTTATATTTCCTAAAGGCCTTAAATTTTGGCGGAGATTTCTTTTCACTAGAGCGTTTTTTACACCAAGCAAAAAATGCCTGATAACTTTTATATATCCTGTCTGTTACATCCTGTATAGCTTGTGAATAGCCTAATGATTTCCATTCTGGCTTGATTCCTCTATTCATTAGTACTCTTAGATGTTTTTGTAGTTTATTTTTGCTCGGGTTCTTACCAAAAATTTTATAATGTCTTTTTACTAGGCACAAACAATGGTTATATATTTTACAAAATACATATAATTCATCATTCAGCTTTTGATCTTTCCTCTTATTTTTAAATAATTTAAATTGAAATGACTTCATCATTATGATCTAAATTTTTGATTTTCTATATATTGTTTTATTACATTAAGTGGAGCACCACCTACTGTACTTACAAAATAACTATTAGTCCACATACATGGCATAGTACTTTTTAAAAACTGAAATTCGCTTCGTAGCAAAAATGCACTTCTTCCTTTTATTGTCTTAATTAAACGATGAATACCATATTGTGGGTCTATATCTACTAATATATGAATATGATCTTTATCACATTCCATTTCTATTAATTCAGCTTCTGTTTCCTTACAACCCATTTTTGTTATTTCTTTAAGGCGTTTTTCTACATCCCCTACTAATATTTTTTACGGTATTTAGGACACCATACCACATGATACTTACATGAATATAATATATTTTTATTACTCTTATATGTTATTCCCATCAGTTGAAAATAACACTTCTCTTAGTATCTGTCAATTTACATTTGGCTTTATATCCCCATAGATTAATCTAGGGGCTTTACAGACTTTTTTGGTAATTTTATTAGTTCCTACTTAAAAAATGTGTTTGATACTTTGGTGGTTTTTGGATAGAATTTAAGTAGTTATGAATGTGAATTTTACAAAATAAAAGGCAAATAGTTCCGACTCTGGTTATTATAGGAGCTTGATGTTATCAATTTAATAGTAAAAAATGCAGAAGTTTAGTAATTAATTAATCGTATACAGAACTTCGATGCCCAACTTTGACTATAGTTATAGTAATTTCTTCCTTGAATAGTTGGTATATGATACGATAATTACGATATCTATACCTATAAAGTCCTTTATATTCAGCAGATAAAGGCTTTCCCAGTTTTTCAGGGGCTTTAGCAAGATGATCTTCTACCTTCTGAATAATTTTTTTGGCATCAGTATAGTCTATTTTTTTTAAATCATTGACAGAATGTTTATCCCATAAAACTTTAAACATTTTAATGTTTGTTTTTCTTTAATATTTCAAGTGTTTCTTTGGAAGTATAAAACTCACGATCAGATTCCATAATGCGATCTAGAGCTACATATATATCTTCCAATTCAGATAAATACTTCTCTAGAGCTTCTTTTACATAAAAAGATTTAGGCCGATGTGTTTTTAAACTTAATGTATTTAGTCTACTCTCTAGAGATTTATCTAATCTAATTGATAATGTCATAGTTAAATTTATGTTAATTGATAATCTAATTATAGCAAAGTCACACTTGTAATACAAGTAGTAATATTTTTAATTTATCCCTGGTGCCGTAAAACCCCTTGCTTGAGGTGGGGGATATAAGGCACAAGAATTAAGCAGGAGTATTTTGTTTCTGAATATATTGCTTAATGGTATTAATAGGC
>JABSSF010000158.1 GCA_013214485.1 Rickettsiaceae bacterium
GCAAAATGTATAGTCAAAACAATTAGTGATACATGCGAAAACTTACTTAGTAACACCAAAAAGCTACTAATTACTACAAGACTTAGAAATATTGACACATACCATATTATTCCTAAATATTTCTCTTTAAAATCTTTTTGCCACAAGCCACGACAAAAGAATATTGTTGCTATAAAAAAATTGAATACTAATATAGTATTGACAAAATACATATATTGACTATATCGTGATCCATCAATAGATATTACTGTTAAAATATTTAAAAATACTGCAATTGCAAAATAAATATATATAGTATTTTTCATAGGGATTCGAGATTGACAATAATCTATAATATTTATTTTAATTACTTTTTCTAAAAAATTATTAAAATAAATCTTTATTTTTTCTCGACTTATTTTACTCTTTTTTTTTACCTCAATAAACTCTTGTTTATCTTTGTTGGCTAGCCATCCACCTGGTTGTTTTAGTACATAATGTAAAATAAATATGGACAAAAAATTTGCAACCATTCCAGGTATAACCGCCTCTACATGTATTAAGTGTTGTATAAAAATTTTCCAAAAAATCACAGTTCCTAAACCACAACACATAGCTTTAATAATAACTTTCTTAGTAGTTCTAAATCCTAAAATTGCTAACATCAACGGTGGGGTTACTATTGGAATATAAAAATTTTCACTTAAAAATAACAAGTCTAATAAATGTTCATAGCTTAACGTTAGAATTATAGCTCCAACACCTATAACTAATGCAAAAATTCTAGAGAGTAATAATTCATGTTTTTTGTTAATTCCTAAAGGAGAGCATAAATCGTGTGAAAAAATAACTGATACTGTATTAATCCACGAATCTACAGTAGACATTATCATTGCTAATATACCTATTATTACAATGCTTTTTACTCCTAAAATAGTATGCTCATCAATTATATAAAATGCTAGATGTTCTGGATTTAGAGTCTTATTATATGAAAAGAGTACAAAACCTATAAAACAAGTTGATAGATAAATAAATATACATATTATTGAACTAAAATAAAAAGACTTTTTAATTTGTAAACTACTTTTGGCCATAAGCATCCTCTGAAACATGGTTGGATTTATTGCTGGAATTAATCCACATAGAAATACAGATAAATATTTATAAGATTTTTCTGAGTCATATTTTATGAGATTTTTATAATCAAATAAGGGATTATTTATAGTCTCATAAACTAAATTTTGGTTTCCTAGTGCTTTCCATATAAATATAGCAAATGTAGGAATAATAATACCAAAGGTAATGAATTGCATAATGTCTGTAAAAGTTACAGCTTTTATCCCCCCAAAAACAGAGTATGTTATAACTATGACGCTGCTAATTACAGTTGAATAGACACTAGATATATTAAAAAAATAACTAAACACAGTTGAGAATACTTTAATTTGTAATGCTATAACAGCTAGCATGCTGGCTATAGAAGCTATAGCAGTAATAATTCTGATATTCTTCCCATATAAATTTCCCATAGCTTCTGCAACAGAAAGGCTATTACTAAATTCTGGAATTTTAATACTAAAAAAATAAGCAACCACCATTAAGTTTAATGAATATCCCATACCTGCGAGTACATACCAGAGTCCGTTTCTATAAGTTTCTGATAATGATAAAGCAAAATCACTTCCACCAATCCAAGTAGCTACAATGGTAGCCGTTATTGTGGCTGTACTAAAATTTCTATTACCTATCGCATATTGCTTAATAGTTTTAATCCCACGACCAAAATAAAGCCCTACAGCAAGGTTTATAATTAAAAAACAAACAACAATTGCGATATCTATATCAAATGCCATAAATACAAAACTTAATGAAAATTAATAATTAATAATTTAAAAATACGCAGCTTTCTAAACTATTTTGTAATAGATTACAACTATAATTTGTGAAGTTTTTTGAAATGTCAATCTGGAAGTAAGCGTAGAACCTATACTGAAGAGGATAAAAAATTTTTTAAGTTATAGAACTTGTTAAATTATTAACTTTTTACATATATTATATTTACAAGCTTGGATAACAGTCTAACTAAAATTATCAGAAGCAGGAATTAAAAAAACACCCCTTGCCTCTGATAACTAAATTTAATAATAATAAAGTTGAACATTAAAAAATGCTCAACCTTAAATATAAATTAAGTAAATAGGATAATCAAGAAACAAGAGAAAAAATTCCAAAGCTTCGTCTCTTTTTTAACTAGGCAACAAAAACTCAAATATCGCTCCCTGCTTTTCATTATTTTTAGCCCAGATTTCTCCTCTATGTGCTTCTATAATTTTTTGTACCAATGCTAAGCCTATACCTCTGCCACCTGCTGGGGTTTTAGTTCTAGAACTTGTCATAAACTTACTAAATATACTATGTAATTCATTTTCTGGAATACCTATACCCTGATCAATAATCTTGAACTGGACTTGATCACCTACTTTTTTAAGACTGACAGTGATTTCTTGCCCTTCTCCATACTTAACAGCATTACTTATTAAATTATCAATTGCTTGGATCATAAGATACTCATCCACATTTACCA
>JABSSF010000159.1 GCA_013214485.1 Rickettsiaceae bacterium
GGTTTGATATTAATACTATTGCTAAGATTACTGGCTTATCCTCTGAGCAAATCCTTAAAATTAAAAAAAATAATAAACTAATATCTTAATAAATCTTTTAATGATTCATCTACTTCTCTACTTATTATTTCCCTAACTATTTTTTGCTGACTTTTGTTAGTTTGCTCTGATATGAATTTAATTTTTAATATATATTCTTCAGGTAGTTTTACCGTGAAAACTTTTTGTACATCTGCTCTAATACCTTCTTCTTCCCACGGTAAAATTAACTTCTCTTCTCTTAGTTCATTCCTGTTTTTTGCTTCAGCTTCTAATATGAAATCTTGAGGTGATTTCTTATGTGGGGGATGTGATGTAATTTTATCATTATTCATTAAATATCTCCTTGTATAAATTTGTTATTTCTAATGTCGCTTTTATATCTGGCTTTTCTAATTCAACTACAGACAAACCTATTTTTGCTGCTTTTCTATAGCTAATTCTCTCCTTTAAAAGGCAAGTTGATAAATTCAAATATTCAAAATCTCCCAACACTTCTGTAGCTTCTGTCACCTCATTAACAGCTGGATTGGTTGCTGCTCTATTTATTAGTATTTGAGGTGACAAATTCTTGTTAAAAGATTTAGCTTGAGAGATTAAATCATTGATAATGCTTAAAGTCCATATATCAAATTGTGATGCTTGAACAGGAACATACATTTTTTCTGCAATGGTCATGGCAGCTCTCAACTCTACACTGTCTCTACCTCCTGCATCAATAACTAAATCTTGATAGCGTTTTTTTAAATCATGTATGTCTGCCGCTAAGTTACTTCCAAATTTTTGTATATTAGGTACTCTTATCCCTACTTTTCTTAAATCTCTCATATCTGACCACGCACTAGCACTACCTTGCTTATCTGTATCCACCATTAAAACATCATGTCCAGATTTAGCTCTCATAGCAGCCAGATTAGTAGCTATTGTTGTTTTTCCAGTCCCCCCCTTCTCTCCTCCTATCAAAATTATCATAATTCCTCTACTATTTTTTATAATTTATAAATAAATATATTATACAATAAAACATAACATAACAACATAATACAATATATGTGTTCTATTGTAAATATATAATATGTATTTATAACACATGTATATATATAACATGTTATGCATTGTACTGTAATGTGTTATATTGTTATTATATATATTAGACTTGTTTAGCGTTATTATTTAACCAACACTTTACAGTAATAACCTCATTTTTAAAGCTTTTAACTTAAGTATTTAATGATGCAAACCTCAGGCATGTAATATTAATACAATATATACAATAACATTACATAACATATTATTATTTATAATTACATGACATGACATGTTATTATACTTTATATAAACACATAACATGTTATGTGTTTATTTTTCTTGTATTAATTTTTTAATTAATTTTATTTTTCCTAGTAAATTCGCTATTTTTTATTTATAATTTTTGTAAAAAATAAAAAAACTACATGTTAACAGGTTTTCAATATAGGGCTGGAAAAGCTATATTAAGTTTCACAGCCAAAGAAATTGCAAAAAATATAGATTTACACGAGGCTACTTTAGTGAGACTAGGAAAAACGCCTAATTTAGATTATTTACAATGTCATACAAAAAACATAATTTCTTTAAAATTATTTTTTGAAGAAAACAATATTGTTTTTCCTAACAAGGATAGTATAAAATACTCTCCCAACAAAAACTTAACGATTAACAAAAATAAAATAACTAGGTTTCAATTAGTTTGTGCTAGAATAGCAACAGGTCTCACTCAACAAAAACTTGCAAATCAAGTAAGAGTATCTTCTGGGACAATTAGTTTACTAGAAAACCTTGAAAACCAAGAGATTGTATACTCTAGAAAACTAGATTCCTTTCTTTTAAAAGCTTTTTTTGAACGTCTAGGAATAGAATTCAATGATGACTTTACAGTAACATTAAAAAAAGATCCTTCATTTTTTTTCAATAAATGTAAAAATGTTAATTGACACAAAAACAAAAAAAAAGTAATTATAAAAGTATAAGAGTAAAAAAAAGGTGCTGTAACTTTAAATAATAACAACACCAATTTTAGTATATTTGAAAGAATAATGCCGCCAAGCTTTATATTCTTTATGATTTCATCTTATACTTTTTTGGGATTAATTACAAGTTATTTTTAGTATCCGCACCTCTGTTTAAGAGGTATTATGACTATTTTTTTTAGAAAAAAAACATTTAGTTGTTTTTCTAGCACATTAATGTATTTGCACGCTAGTTTTTATAGGTTTTTGCAGTGTTTTTTAGCTGTTATTTTTTCTTTGAATTTTAGTTTTAAGGTTTAGGGGAAGTATGGCTGGGAATGTTTACGAAAATTATTCTCCATTTAAGAGGCCATCACCACTTATTTGGAGAAAGAGCAACCTTGATGATTGTACCAGAAATAGTAACAGCAAAATAACTACTAGCATAGCTAATATACAAAATGCTAATTTTGACCAAATA
>JABSSF010000016.1 GCA_013214485.1 Rickettsiaceae bacterium
AACAGTAAAATCTGCCGAAAGATCAGGAGCACCATTGGAAATTCTTACCACTCCCCAATGGTTTGTTAAAACAATTGAGCATAAAGAAATGCTAATGCGTCGGACACAAGAACTTGATTGGCATCCAAAAACAATGAAAATTAAGCTAGAGAACTGGATTAATTCTATTGCTTGGGATTGGTGTATTAGTAGGCAACGTTATTTTGGTGTACCTTTCCCTGTATGGTATTCTAAAAGAGCAGGAGAAGAAGGTAAACCTATCTTTGCCAGCCTTGATCAGTTGCCTGTAGACCCTATGGTAGACTTACCAAGAGGCTATAGCAAGGAAGAAGTTCAGCCAGATTTAGATGTAATGGATACTTGGGCAACAAGCGCTGTATCACCGCAACTAAGTTCTAAAGGAATAGCTAAAGGCTTTATGGTTGACGAGACTAGACATAAAAAATTATTTCCGATGGATTTAAGACCACAAGCACATGAAATCTTAAGAACTTGGGGTTTTTATACTATTTTAAAAGCTGATCTTCATGAAGATACTCTACCTTGGCAAAATATTATGATTAGTGGTTGGTGCTTGGCTGAAGATAAAAGCAAAATGTCAAAATCTAAAGGGAATGTTGTTGTACCTGAGAAAATATTAGAACAATATGGTGCAGATGTTATTCGTTATTGGTCAGCTAGTTCTAAGCTTGGTGCTGATACTGCTTATTCAGAAAATGTCATTAGTAATGGTAAGCGCCTAGTAAACAAATTATGGAATGCAGCAAAATTTGCTAGCCAGCACTTTGATAAATTAACGCTTGAAGAAAAGAATTTAAACTTAGAACAGTTAACAGATAAAATATCTGCTGATTTCGATAAATATTTTCTTAGCAGATTACAAGATTTAATATTTAATGTTACTAAAGAATTTGAAAAATATGAATATGCTTCTGCGATGCATTTAGTAGAAAGGTTTTTCTGGGATGAGTTTTGTGATAATTATTTAGAAATTAGTAAAACTAGAGCTTATGATGAAAATAATAAAGATCCTCAAGGAAGCCAAAGTAGCAGAATTACTTTATATCATTCCGTAAAAATATTATTACAATTATTCGCTCCGTTCTTGCCCCATATTACTGAGGAATTATATCAAATTTTATATGCTAAAAAAGATGATAATGAATCTATTCATGATAAAGGTAACTGGCCAAATATCACTAAGTTAAAGCTAGTTGATATTAAAGAGGGATCAGCAAAGGATTTACTAATTATTTTAGAATTAGTACGTAAAATTAAAGCATATGATAATTTATCAATTAAAGCAGGGGTAGAGTATATAGAAGTAGAATCTAAAGTCAGTGGCTTAGCTAATTCCGAAAGTTTACTAAATGATTTAAAGAATGTTACAGCTAGTAAAGAGATAAGATTTGTCAGTAAGCTTACTGATAATAAACAGCAGCTTACTGAGGATAACTTAAGTATTAATGTTGTATATTCCAAAACTTCAGTAACTTAGCGACAGATATTGAGCGATGATTTATAGAAAGTCTTAAATCATTACTTATTTCTGCTAAGGAAGTATCATAGCCATCAGCTGTAAATATTGGTGCATAGCCAAAACCATTTTTTCCTTTTGCTGGAAAGGTAATTTGCCCCATCAAATCCCCAGTAAATAATAATGGTTTTTGAACATTAGGATAACAAATAGCTATACAAGCATGAAAAGAACATCTTGGTGATTTATTACTTAATTTTTTCTCTAATTCTTTAAAAGCATTATCATACCCCCCTACTCCTTTAGCCCATCTACCACTTGCAATTCCAGGAAAACCATCAAGTGAATCAATAACCAAACCACTATCTTCGCCAAGAGATACTTTCCCACTATGTAACATAGCATTTTTAGCCTTGACTATTGCATTTTCTTCAAAAGATTTACCATCCTCTATAGGTTCTGGAACGTTTAAATCATCAGCAAAAAATAATTTAATATTAGTTTGCGAAAATAATTTTCGATATTCTACAGTCTTACCTGGATTATGCGTTGCTATTAATAATTCTAAAGGTTTGGTATATAGGCTGCTTGACATAATTTTCTTACCTTTGTTAAAGGTCTTATAAAATAACATCAGCTTATCTAAATGACAAGTTTAATATATTAATATTCTTTTAGCGTTACACCAGGCATAACTACTTTAAAATCATAAATAGTAGTATAGTTTTCAGTTACAAACTCAGCAAGATAACCTAATTCAGGATTTAAAGTTGGATTACTAACGCTATGTCCTTTTAACGTTAATCTAGCTTGCAGTGATCCTAATTTATAATGCTCAACACGAATATTAGCATGCGGACTTAGATCATGTATTCGCTCTGGATATATAGTGACAAAATAAAATTGCCCTTTATTATTAGTCGTAGCAATACCATTACCTGTAAAAGTTGTTTCCTGGTCTAATTCAACAAACTCTGAATCTTTAACTGCAGTTCTAAGAGGAGTATAAGGATATTTCCCTTTACAGTTTACTTGCCATAAATATACCTTAGCATCAGCAACTGGGACACAATTTTGATCAACTACTGTACCATGAACAATAATTTTTTCGCCACAATATATTGATAACTCACCACTGCTACGTAATAAATTATTACTAGTAATAAATTTTTCTGGCTCGTAATTATTACTAGTGGATTTAGTAAATCTACAGAAATTAAGTTTATTTAAAACAAAATCATCTTCAGCAAAGATGTTATGATTAATTAAGAGTATCACTATAGTTATTAGTAATTTTGAATAGTTCATTATGTTATCTGTTTAAACTATATACATCTAAGTTTAACAAACTCAACTAAAAAGTACAATAATAGCTTGGTAATTCTTGAATCAATATTATTCCATTGTTATTATTTAGTTAAAACTTAACTAAATAATAATAAATAAAATGCAAAAATTAGTAACTTTGATTGTTGTAGCTGGTATTCTATATATGCTTTATCAACATAATGTTAATATGTACGCTCCTAAAGGAAATCAACCTCCACCTGCTAATAGTCAAAACGAAAAAATAAACGCAGTAGAAAATAATAGTAATGACGATGTTGAAGTTAGTGGTAATTTTTTAGAAAGGACTCTTTCTAAAATGTTGATTAATGCTTTAAAAACTGAAGAAGGTAGATTATTTTTTGAAAATATTTTACAACCAATAGGTAGACCAATTGCAGGATCAGACCATGGCTTCAAATTAAATAACGACCATTTAATCAATTCTATATTTAAGATTAAAACTTTTGGTAAAGGAGAAATAGGCCCTGCTTCATGTGGTCATTTAGTAAAAATAAAATATCAATTATTAACGTTAAAAAATGTACCATTTGAAGAGAAAACGGTTAATATTGCTCTAGGTAGTAAGGATACCATTCCTGGTATGAGTGCAGTTGTTACTGGCATGAAAGTAGGACAAACTAGACATGCCTTAATTCCAGGTAGCTATATTAATAAGGAATTAGAGACAAATAATAATAGCAGTTTTAAAATCAATGTAATTTTACAAGAGATTTTACCACAAAATTTTATAGATAATAATGTGAAAATATTTGATGATGAAATAGTCTATAAATGGCCATTAGTGTGTGGTAATAAAGTAGCATATGATGTAAAAATTACTAAACTCAGTTCAGGTGAAGTAATTTATGATTCAACTAAACTAAAACAAAAAATTCTCATGCGAATTGGTGATGTTACTTTTCCACTTATATTTTCTCATGCTTTACATAATAAAATACCAGTTGGCACACGTAGCGTAATTGCTAAAGGAAAGTATTTTAAATCTTATGCTAATGAATTTAGTCAGATTTTTCCTAAAAAAACTTTGCCCAAGGATGAATATTTTATGATTGAATTTTTTAACATAATGAAAAAATAATAAAATTACTATCTAAATTCTATCTTTGGTAGAAAAATTGCAGTACAATAAATATAGCTTTAGTTTATAAATATATATTTATGGTTAATCCGATATTTTCTTGGTTTTTATTTGCTATTATAATTTTTTCATTAATAGTCTTTGATCTTGGAGTATTAAATAAAAAAGACAAAGTTATTAGTTTTCGTGAAAGCCTTATTTTAAGTATATTTTATATTTTAATTTCCTGTTTATTTGGAGTATATGTTTATATTTATCTTGGATCTCAAAGTGGTAAGGAGTATTTTACTGGATTTGTTCTAGAAAAGGCAATGTCACTTGATAATATTTTTATTATTTCAATTATCTTTAAATTCTTTTCTATACCTTTAAAATACCAGCATAGAGTATTATTCTGGGGCATAATTGGTGTTATAGTACTTCGGGCAATAATGATCATGCTTGGAGCTACTTTACTTATGCATTTCTCTTGGATATTATATATTTTTGCAATAATATTAATTATAACTGGGGTAAAAACATTTTGTATTTCTGAACATGCTGTCAACATCAAAGAAATGTATGTTTATAAAATTTTAAAGAAATATTGCAATATTATTCCTGAAATAAAAGATAATAGTTTCTTTGTTACTCAAGATAATAAATTATTTATTACTCCATTATTTATGGCTTTAGTTACTGTAGAAACTATGGATTTAATTTTTGCTATAGACAGCATTCCTGCTATTTTTGCTATTACTCAAGATATATATATTGTATATACTTCAAATATTTTTGCCATACTTGGTCTTAGAGCTTTATTCTTTTGTTTAGCTAATATTGTCAATAAATTTAGATATGTTAAATATTCTTTAGCAATCATTTTAATTGTTATTGGGATGAAGATCTTTATTCATCATTTTATTGCAATACCAACATATATTCCATTAGTTGTTACTTTACTGCTATTGTTACTTGGAATATTACTATCTATAATAATAAAACCTAGTGAAAAATAATTATTATACTTGTAAGAATCATATTTTTGCGATTTAATAATATTATATATTTATTAATGAGGCGGTGATGACAATTACTATTAATAAGATTTTAAAGTTCTTTCTATTAATATTTGTTTGTAGCATAATACAATTTGCCTACGCAATTGAAGCAAAGGCTGGGATTCCATTTTTCGGTTCTAGTGATGATGAAGAAAAAAAACAAGGGTTAACTACGCTTGCCCCTATGTTGAAACAAACTCTACCAGGCGTAGTAAATATTTCAGTTACTGATACAGTAAAAGTACCAATTAACCCCTTTTTTAATGATCCATTTTTTAAACGTTTTTTTGAAGAGTTCCATCCTGATTTTCAGCCCCCAAGAAAACAGCAGCAAGAAAAGAAAGTAAAAACAACTGGCTCTGGAGTTATTATTGATGCCGAAAAAGGTTACATTATAACTAATCATCATGTGATAGAAAATGCTGATGAAATTTTTATTTTATTACATGATAAACGACAATTAGCAGCAACGTTAATCGGAGCTGATCCTGATACAGATATTGCTTTGCTGCAAGTTAATGATAAAAATCTCCAAGAACTGCCACTTGGTAATTCTGAGAAGCTTGAAGTAGGGGATTTTATTGTTGCTATAGGTAATCCTTTTGGCCTACGTCATACGGTAACATTTGGTATTGTTAGTGGCCTTGGACGCAATAATCTTGGTATTGAAAATTATGAAAATTTTATTCAAGTAGATGCTTCAATCAACCCTGGTAATTCTGGCGGCGCATTAGTCAATCTTAAAGGAGAATTAGTAGGTATTAATACCGCAATTATCTCTCACGTTGGCGGTAATATTGGCATTGGTTTTGCCATACCAGTTGATATGGTTAAACTAGTAGTAAATCAATTAGCCGAACATGGAGAAGTTTCTAGAGGGCAATTAGGCATCCATATTCAAGATATGGATGAAAAGCTAGCTAAAGCTATGGGTTTAGATTTTAATTATGGTGTAGCAATCACAAAAGTTGTTGAAGGTAGTAGCTCTGAAATAGCTGGCTTAAAATCTGGCGATATTATAGTCAAAGTTGACGGGAAGAAAATAGATAATACGCATAGTCTTAGAAATATAATCGGCTTAAAACAAATTGATGATACCGTAGATTTAGCAATAATTCGTAAAAATCAAACGCTAAATGTTAAAGTTACTATTGTAGGTAAGAACAAAAATAAAGGAATATCTAGCGTAGATGTCGCAATATTAAAAGGAGCATATTTTGCTACTATAGACAAAAAGCATCCATTATACCAAAAGGTACAAGGAGTTATAGTTAGTAAAGTAGAACCAGGTAGTAGTGCTTGGAATGCAGGTTTGCGTAATGGGGATATTATTACTTCTGTAAATCAAGAATTAATTTCTAATGTTACTGAGTTAGAAAAAGCAGCGCAAAAAGTGTCACGTGGTATATATATGAATATACTTCGTGGTGACACTGCTTTATTCATTGTGATTAATTAAGGTTTGTAGTACTTTGTGGCTAAAATTTTCTTTATAAACCACTCCTTATCTTTTTATAACCTATTGCCATAAAGCCACCATCTTTAGGTGGTGGTTATAATGTACAAAATTTAAATACCTACAAAAAGTCTTGAAAAGACAAAATAATGTTATAAAATACAAGTAAGCACCTTCGGACAGACGGTAATGTTAAGACTCCAGAGTCTTTGTAAGATCTGGGGAACATGAGTTAGTTCAAAGCTGTAAAAGTTCCTTCAAGGGAATTTAAAGTGAAAACCAAGTTCGCTCCTTGGACAGTAAACTTTGAAGCAGTAACCTTTTTAAAAACGTAAGTTAGCACAGTCGTTTTTATTTTTAACATAGCAAACCTCTTAGCTATTAGCTGGGAGAGAGAATCAATGATGAGGTAGTAAATGCAGAATAATAAGATTAAAACTGTTATTTTTGATGTAGACGGCGTGATATTTAAAACCCGAGATGACAATGGAGCTTACTTATGGAGTCGTACCATCAAAAATGATCTCGGACTGACATCAGAACATTTTTCTGCTATTTTTTCAGAAAAATGGGATGGCATTATTCGAGGTAAAATAGATCTCAATGAGCATCTTCAGACTATTTTTCAGGAAAATTTATTTAAAGATCTTGCAGTAACCCCACAGCAATATACCCAGTATTGGCTAAATCACGATTATCATGTTAATCAAGATATATTAAGCCTAGTAGAAAGCTTAGAAATCCCTTGTTACCTTGGCACAAACCAAGAATGTTTGCGGACATCTCATATTCTCAATACTGTTGGGTATTGTTTTAAAGGATGTTTTGCATCTTATAAAATTGGCTTTATTAAGCCAGAGCAGGAGTTTTTTCAGCATATTCAAGAGACATTATTACTACCTCCCCATGAACTTCTGCTTATTGATGATACAAAAAATAATATTGACGGAGCACAAAGGTGTGGTTGGCACGTTTATCACTATCAAAATGATATTGATGGTCTTATAAATTTTTTAAAAATACATGAGACAATATTATAAGTGAATCAAAAAAATATTCAAAATATGAAGTAATTAACTATAGCAGCAGTCTTTAAGAAGTAGTTGCAAAATTTTCGCTTTCTTCTTTTACTAACCAATAGGCTTTTGTTGCTTGGATTAAAAATGCGTCTTTATCATTTATAGCATCTTGATCTATAGCAATATAACCATTGGCTCCTGAAGTTCTTAAATAAATTCGATTTTCAATTTCAATTATTTTGGCAAAAATCATATTATCTTTTAATAAATACTGGGTATGTTCTCCTTTTGATATGCTAAGGTCACTCATCGGTTTTAGTAACTGTAAAATCCTATCTGCAAAAGTAATATTTTCTTCATCAAATATCATTATTTTTCTCCATTTTTATTAAGAAGCCAAAATTTTTTCTAACTTATTTATCACAAATTGAAAAAACATTATTCTTTGTAAACTATAATATTATTAATTACAACTAAAAATTATAACTAATTATATTTTTATTACATTTGGCTAGTTTAAGTGTTTAAATTTAGAAACATATGAAAAATACTCAAAATAATAACACTGGGAGTATATAGTCAAATAACTTGAAAAAGGAATGATTTGCGCAGGTAAATCAGTTCGTAATTAATGACCTATAAACCTTTAAAAGACTTGAATTCGTCATTGCAAGAACATTTATGTTCATGGCAATGCAGCAAAAAATATATGTAATATAATCAAATCTGGATTACCATACCAACCAGAGGTTAGTTCGCGGTGACGCTCCTTACCCTTTTTCAAGCTGATTAGCTATATATCCAAAGCAAATGGAAAAGCTTAGCTATTATTCACTTTAGATATATTATTCTGTTTTTTTCCGACGCAATTTAGTCCCAGCTTTCTTTTTAGTAGTAGCTTTTGTGTCTTTTTCTGTTTCTTCTATTATATTATCTTCTAGCTCTAAATTAGCATTAGCTAAAGTTGCTTTCACTTTAGTTTTTACTTCTTTACCCTCCTCGGCTTTTTTAGTTACAGATTTTTTTTTATTAGTTACTGGAAATTCTGGATCTTCATCAGCCTCTATATCATTGCCTACAAGTAAATTTTTAATCTGTTTACCAGATAAGGTTTCTTTTTCTATCAAAGTTTTAGCTAAAGTATGTAATTGATCAAGATGTTTTGTTAGTATTTCTTTAGCAAAATCATACCCTTCATCTATAAGTTTCTTTATTTCCACATCAATCATTTCCGAAGTATTGTCTGATCTTGTTTTATCTCCTGCCCCACTATAAGAATACATATCTTCATTACTACGGCCATGAAAAATTGGTCCTATTTTATCACTTAATCCCCATTCAGTGACCATAGCTTCTGCCATTTTTGTTGCCATCTTAATATCTGATGATGCTCCAGAAGTAACTTTATTTTTACCAAAAATTATTTCCTCAGCAACTCGTCCCCCCATAGCTACAGCAATATCTGCTTTCATTTGATCATAACACATAGAAAATCGATCATTTTCAGGTAATCTCATCACTAAACCCAGAGCTCTACCTCGTGGAATTATAGTAGCTTTATGAATTGGATCAGAAGCTGAGCAATATAAACCTACTAAAGCATGTCCACCTTCATGATATGCCGTAAGTTTTTTTTGCTCATCAGACATAATCATTGATCTACGCTCTACGCCCATTATTACCTTGTCTTTAGCATCTTCTAAATCCATCATGCTAACTAATTTTTTTCCAGCCCTTGCAGCTATTAATGCCGCCTCATTAACTAAGTTACGTAACTGTGCTCCAGAAAAACCTGAAGTACCTCTTGCTATTACCCTTAAATCAACTCCTTTATCATATTTAATCTTTTTAATATGAACATTCAATATTTTTTCCCGACCATTAACATCTGGATTAGATACTGTAACTTGACGGTCAAATCTACCTGGACGAAGCAACGCTTTATCTAAAACATCAGGACGGTTTGTAGCAGCGATAATTATTACCCCCTCATTAGATTCAAATCCATCCATTTCAACTAATATCTGATTTAAAGTTTGCTCTCTTTCATCATTCCCGCCACCAAAACCTACACCACGATGACGTCCTACTGCATCTATTTCATCAATAAATATAATACATGGCGCATTACGTTTGCCTTGCTCGAACATATCACGCACACGCCCTGCTCCAACACCAACAAACATTTCAACAAAATCAGAGCCAGAAACACTAAAAAATGGTACATTAGCTTCTCCCGCGATTGCTTTTGCTAATAATGTCTTTCCGGTTCCAGGAGGACCTACTAATAAACATCCTTTAGGGATTTTCCCCCCTAATTTTTGAAACTTCCCTGGGTTTCTTAGAAAATCAACTAATTCAGATAATTCTTCCTTAGCTTCATCAATACCTGCAACATCAGCAAAGGTAACTTTTGGCCCTTTATCAGACATTAATTTTGCCTTTGATTTACCAAAACCCATTCCTTTACTCCCACCTTGCATTTGACGCATAAAGAAAATCCATACCCCAATAAGTAGCAACATCGGGAACCAAGAAACAAAAATACTAAATAAGGAGTTCATTTTAGTGTCAGGTGGCATTACATCAATATAAACACCATTCATATTTAATTTATCAATTAATCCCGGATAATCAGCAGCATAAGTTGAAAACCTAGTACCATCCATTAAAGTACCTTCTATAGATCTTCCCTGTATCTTTACTGAATTAACTTGACGTTCATCAACCCGAGATAAAAAATCTGAAAAAGCTAATTTTTCTGATCCACCACCAAAACCATCACCTTGCAGTGAGTTAAACGTCATAATCATTAAAATAAAAATAATTACCCAAATTAGAATATGTTTGCCTTGAT
This sequence comes from Rickettsiaceae bacterium, assembly GCA_013214485.1. GTDB lineage: Bacteria > Pseudomonadota > Alphaproteobacteria > Rickettsiales > Rickettsiaceae > JABSSF01. The sequence continues at coordinate 10,278 of JABSSF010000016.1, forward strand.
TATTCATTAAAATTTCCTAAATACTAAATAAAATGTGTAAAACGAGAGATATAATTTGGCCTAAAAATTATTTCTACACCATCATTAAACTCCATATTATCATAATAGCATAAATGAGGAATTGCTATTATTTTTTTTACGTTTTTAATAACTGGTAGGCTAAATAAAACCTCTTTATGTTTATTAATACCTACAGCTGAAAATTTATCAAAATCAATTTGCTTTTTTATACTGGAATAATCTTGCATATTAAGACAGCCTACATAAACATTATTATTTCTAACATAAGGTTTATTTTTTGCTTTTAATAAAAATCTATTATCCCATACTACTTGATCTGTAAATTTTATCTCCTGCTTATCTATATAAGCTTTTTCTTTATAGATAACTATCATATTGCCATCAGAACGTAAACTACAATTATGTAATGTACACGCAATTTTATTACCTAAAATGATCTTATCTAACAATTTTTCAATGTTACGATATCTTGGTATATTTTTTTTACCACTAATTATTGTAAGTACATAATTAATTAATTGTATTTTTATCGCAAGTTCTAAGGTTATATATTTACTAACATCGATTATTGCAACCCCATAATTATTTATTTTTACAATTTCGGCAATTGCAGTAATTAATTTATCATTTAATATTTTAACTTGCTGATCTACTTTATTCATCTCTTGAAGCAAATTTTCCTGATCATTAGCATTCATCTTAGCTATTTTTTGTCTTACCCTATTTCTTTGATATTTAGATGATTGGTTAGAATCATCCTCATACCAGGTAACTTGCTGCTTTGTTAAATATTTAATTAATTCAACTTTAGGAACCTGGGCTAAAGGTCTGATTATCATGATATTATTATAAAAATGTTTACAACTGGTACTAAGACCAAATATACTACTTTTACGTAATTTTCGCATATAATAAGTCTCAATCATATCGTCTAAATGATGAGCTGTTAGTAATATATTTATACCTAATTCTTGACATTTTTCTGTCATTAAGTCGTAACGCCCTATTCTAGCTCTTTCTTGTAAATTTGAACTACTACCATGATTATTCCATGATAAAGAGAAAGCATTGTAACCTAATTTATCTGCTAAACTCAGAACATAATCAGCTTCTAACTTTGCCTCAGATCTTAAATTATGATTTACTGTTAAAATTGTAACAGCAAATCCTTTTTTTTTACTCCAATCACTAAGCAATACTGCTAAAGCAACAGAATCAACACCACCTGAGACTGCTACTGCTATTTTTACTATAGAGTTATCAGCTAATAAATATTCTATTTTCTTTTCAAAGATTTCTAATAACATGTAACTGGTAAGGTTAGAACATATGGCCAAACTTTGTTCCATCCGTAATTATGTTCAACTTTGGGAAACATCTTATGCTTTACACAACGAGAATTACTTGCTGTCACATATTGATCAGCAATAAATGGAGGTATTCTCTTATCTTTACCACCTGATATATGTAGCTGTGGTATATGTTTTATTACTAGAGCATAATCTATAGGATTTAAAGAACCGACCATCGGTGTTACTTCATGATGTGAAGTAAATGTAACGTGATCTAAATTTCCTGCTATAGTAATTATATCCTTAACCATGTCGTTACGTGCGGCAATTAATAATGCAATTCCCCCACCACCAGAATATCCAATTAAACTGAATCTTTGGTTATTATTCACTTTGTTTATTACTTGATTAAGAGCTGCTACTGATTCATCCGATAAACGCCATTGCGTCCAATATTGATGATATTTACATTTTGGATTTAACTCTTTTGGCGTATAATGACATGGTCTTGAAACATAAACTATATTTGGTCTATCATCCATAGTAGCAAGTTTTAGTAATACTTGACGTGTAGGTGTTGGATTTCTAGATATCCTATACTTACCTCGAAAAGGGCTACCGTCACCTTCAATATAAAACACAAATGGCTTTGTTCTATCCGTAATTTTCTGATAAGTTGTTATCCAAAAATCTCCACCCTTAACTAATTTTTTCTCATAATTATATAATTTTCCAATACATTCTGGATTATTATCTACCGTAACAATGTTACAAGAAGCAAGAATATTAGATAATAAAAATAACAGGACGTATAACTTTAAAAGCTTAAAATGGTATCTCATCATCAAGATCACTATTATCAAAATTAGAATTATTATTACCTGATTTTGATGTTGTTGCTGAGGCTGCTGTTGCTCCAGCTGCAACTGTTTCAGGAATTTGTTGCGATGCTCCTTGCCTTGAATCTAACAGTAGTAACTGGCTATTAAATTGTAATATAATTTCTTTTATTGTTCTTTCTTGACCATTACTATCCACATATCTTCTAGTTTGTATTTGACCCTCAATATATAATCTTGAGCCTTTTCTAACAAGAGGTTTAACAACTTTTGTTATTAGTTTTTCATTAAATACTACAATGCGATGCCACTCAGTTTTTTCTTTTTGTTCTCCTGTAGTTTTATCTTTCCAACTTTCCGAAGTCGCAAGACTAAAATTAGCAATTGTCTTTTCTTCACTAGTTACTCTAATTTCAGGATCTTGTCCCACATTACCAATTAAAACAACTTTATTTAAACTACCTGCCATCAATATATCCTTAATTAATTTATTAACATGCAAAAAAGAATAGCATAGTTTCAAATAAAAAAAAATAAATTTATTCGTAATTTTAAATCTAAATTAGTATGACACTATTGGTAAAGGTAAAAAAGCCAATATATACCTTTGCCCGCAGTGCCCTATACTCAAAATAAATTACAAGGGAGCAGCATTCTTATTGTGTTTAACCTTTTACATTGATTATCAACTTAACCAAATTTTGCATTAGCTAAACTGCCGTACAGTAGATTTTATAGACAATTTATAAGAATTTAACTACCATATAATTATCGAAAATGTATTTTTTTCTTGAAAATAAAACATAAAATGATAAAAATAAATTCCAAAATCAATTTACAAAACGCTTTTAGATTGGTTTTTACAATATTTTATCCTGTTTTGCATAACTTTAAGGAGTGTGAAACTGAAGAAACTTAGAGAAGAAATTCTTAAATTAACTCATTGATTTTTCTAACTTATAGTAAAAAATTCTATTTATTTGTTGCATTAACCAATGAATAATTACTATAATACCCAAGTTAGGCAATTCGAATTACTTAAGAATTAAAAATAGATAGTAGAAAACAGACAGCAGAAAACATTATATGGAAAAATTTATTAAAGTAAGAGGCGCTAAGGAACATAACCTTAAAAATGTTAATGTAGATATTCCAAGAAATAAATTTATAGTAATTACTGGTCTTAGTGGCTCTGGTAAATCATCCTTAGCTTTTGATACCATTTACGCCGAAGGCCAAAGAAGATATGTAGAAAGCCTGTCTTCATATGCTAGACAATTTTTACATTTACAAAATAAACCAAATGTAGAATCAATTTCAGGGCTTTCTCCAGCAATTGCTATTGATCAAAAAACTACATCAAAAAACCCTCGTTCTACTGTTGGAACTATTACAGAAATTTATGACTATTTAAGATTATTATATGCTAGAATTGGCGTACCATATTCTCCAGCTACAGGTCTACCTATAAAAAGCCAATCAGTATCTGAAATGGTTGCTATAGTTGAATCTCTACCAGAAAACACTAAGTGTTACATATTAGCACCAATTGCTAGAGGAGCTAAAGGAGAATTTCGCCGGGAATTTGTTAATCTCAAAAAACATGGCTATCAACGAATAATAATTGATGGGGAAACTTATGATATAGACGAACTTCCCAGAATGGATAAAAATAAAAAACATAATATTGAAGTTATCATTGATCGTATTAGCATATCAGATAATCTTGGTAATAGAGTTGCAGAAAGTTTAGAAACTTCCTTACAACTCGCCGATGGTATTACTTATTTAGACATTGTCGCTTTACCTGAAAAACATAATAGTAAATATAAAAATAATCAAAGAATAACTTTTTCAGAAAAATATTCTTGTCCAGTATCTGGTTTCCAACTTGAAGAAATAGAACCAAGAATATTTTCATTTAATAGTCCATTTGGGGCTTGTCCTAGATGTGAGGGCATAGGTAAAGAAACATTTTTTGATGAAAATTTAATTATTCCTGATCAATCTTTATCTATTAGACAAGGAGCAGTAGTTCCCTGGAATAATTCTTTATCAAAATTTTTCATTGATACTTTAGAATCATTAGCAAAACATTATAATTTTAACTTAAATACTCCATTTACTAAATTGCCTAAAAAAGTAAAACAAATACTTTTATACGGTTCTGGTGATGAGGAAATTAAGTTTGTATTTCATGATGATAGAAAGCCAGAAGTAATTGAACAACCTTTTGCAGGGATCATTCCAAGCTTAGAAGAAAAATTAAAAAAAGCCGACACTGTTTGGATTAGAGAAGAATTATTACGTTATAAATCAAAACATAATTGCTCCATTTGTAATGGCTATCGCTTAAAATCAGAGTCATTATGTGTAAAAATAGCTGATCTACATATTGGTCATGTAGCTGAAAAAACCATTGTAGAAGCAAAAGAATGGTTTAATAATCTAAGTAATAAATTAGAAAAAAAACAATTATTAATTGCTGAAAGAGTAGTTAAAGAGATCAATGAAAGATTACAATTTTTAATTGATGTTGGTTTGGATTATTTAACTATTAGCAGGGAATCAGGTACATTATCTGGCGGCGAAAGTCAGCGTATTCGCTTAGCCTCACAAATTGGCTCCAGACTTAGTGGTGTATTATATGTCTTAGATGAACCATCTATTGGCCTGCATCAGCGTGATAATGCAAGGTTAATTGCAACATTAAAAAATCTCCGTGATCTAGGTAATACTGTTCTAGTAGTAGAGCATGATGATGAAACCATGTTAGAATCAGAACATATTATTGATGTTGGCCCTGGAGCGGGTGTACATGGCGGTAAAATTATTGCAGAAGGAACACCTAAAGATATTAAAAGCTCTGTTGATAGTATTACTGGCCAATATTTAAGTGGTAAAAAATCAATTCCTTTACCTAAAGAAATTAGAACAGGACACCCAGGAAAAGAAATTATTTTAACTGGAGCTATAGCAAATAATTTACAAAATCTAAATATTAAATTAAAACTTGGTACTTTTACTGTTGTTACTGGTGTTTCTGGTAGCGGTAAATCTAGTTTAATTATTCATACATTATATAAAGCTGCTCTAAAGCATTTAGATTCGAAAACAAAAGTTTATCCAGGAAAATACAAGGAAATCAGCGGCTTAGAGCATATTGATAAAATAATTGATATTAATCAATCACCTATTGGTAGAACTCCAAGATCAAATCCAGCAACTTATACTGGAGCTTTTACTCCTATAAGGGATTGGTTTACTGAGCTTCCAGAATCTAAAATCAGAGGTTATAAAGTTGGTAGATTCTCATTCAATGTTAAGGGTGGGCGATGTGAAGCTTGTCAAGGAGATGGATTGGTTAAGATTGAAATGCATTTCTTACCAGATTTATACATTAATTGTGATGTGTGTAATGGCCAGCGTTATAACAAAGAAACTTTAGAAGTAAAGCACAAAAACAAAAATATTGCTGATGTTCTTGATATGACCGTTGAAAAAGCAGCAGAATTTTTTCAGGGCGTTCCAGCTATTTATGAAAAACTATCAACCTTAGAAGAAGTAGGGTTAGGTTACATTAAAATAGGTCAATCAGCAACTACACTGTCAGGTGGTGAAGCTCAAAGAGTAAAACTTGCAAAAGAATTATCAAAACGCTCTACTGGTAAAACATTATATGTTCTTGATGAACCAACAACTGGTTTGCATGTTGACGATATTAAAAAACTTCTTAATGTACTACATAAATTAGTTGAAAAAGGCAACACAGTATTAGTTATTGAACATAATATGGATGTTATAAAAACAGCTGACTATATTATAGATATTGGACCTGAAGGTGGTGATAAAGGCGGTAAGATAGTAGCTGAAGGCACACCTGCTCTAGTTGCTGCAAATACAGCTAGCTATACTGGACAATATCTCAAACATTACCTGAAAAGTGCTGTCAAAGCGTAAGCATTTACAACCATGAGTCATCCATAGTAACGTGATGATCCCTTTAAAGTGTCATCGTAAGTCACCAGAGGTGATGTGACAAATCCAGATTTGATTCTATTACATATATTTTCTCTGGGGTACCACACAAACTTCGTTTGTTCGCAATGACGCTTCCCAGTTCTTTTAAGGTTTACAAACCGTCATCACGAGCCGACTATATGTCGGCTCAGCTGTCCAGTTATTTCATTACATAATATCTAAGTTTTTAACAAATTTTTTAACTCTTTTTCACACACCCCAAATTTCTTCCACTCGCAACCATCACATGCCTGATGAAATTTCTCGATAGTCATATGTTGTTTAATTCGTTCTTTAGCTTTCCGCCATGTAAGATTCTCTTTATCTTTTAATTGTAATATTTCCCGATGTGCCTTATCTAATTTTAGAATCTTTTCCTGCGACTTACAAACAACTTCATCAAGCTTATGTGGACAAGCATGACAAATATCATCCATATACTCAGCAACTTCAATTATTGTATCTTCATTTTCACAAAGCTGCTTATGAATCTTTTTATAATTACGAACAAAACCTAGTGAATATCCCTTACCCTTAAAACTTAAAGTACACATAAAATGATGTGGACGAAAATATACCTTATTTGAAGTATTCTCTGTAACTTGCTCTTTTTCAGGCCAAATTTTATTTTTATTATCTTCTTCTGGCATTTAGATTTTTAAGTAACCTTACTGTAGATGCTGTAAATAATATTTTTGCTATTCCTGGCCCAATAAACGGTATTAAACCATATATTATAGCCCCTTTAATACTAACGAGAAAATAAGCTAAATAAGAAAGACCAAAAATGAAAATAACTATAGTTCCTAATGTGCCATAAATTGCTAATTTTAACCAGCTATCTTCGCCATATTTTTCCCTCATATTAGCTACGAAATATGTACAAACTACACAACCAAATATATATCCTGCTGTGCTGCCAGTTAGAATTGACATACCACCAGAAAACCCTGCAAATACAGGAACTCCTATTGCTCCTAGAATAATAAATAATAACACTGAACTAAGGCTTTCACCCTTTTTATAGGTTAATGCTAATATCATCACTCCAGCAGTTAACATATTAATTGGCACTGGTTCTAAAGGAATATATACTTGTGATGATAGAAATATAAAGAAAGTTCCAAGTAAAATACGAATAATAGTGATGTCTAAAATCGATTTAGATTTAGTTTGACTTGATTGCATAATACTCTCCATGCTTATATTATGTTAATTTCGTTTTATATCGCAACTCGAAAATAAAGGCAAGAAGTATTTGTAATCACTTTAAGAACTTATTATAATCGCCAATAATGGGAGCGTTGTAAGACCATCTTTTTTGACCATTTCTGTGTCATATCCGTCCTCAAGTCCTCACGTACCAATCAGTACGCTGCGGCTTTGCGGGCAAATATTTCTAGAACTGATTCAAAAAATTTTGATCTATCAACACTCCCATAATAAAATTATGATTAACTAAATAACATAAATATATACATATTTTTATGCAAAAATTATCTTTTCAGCAAATTATTCTGAACTTACAAAATTATTGGCAAGATTATGGTTGCGCTATTTTGCAGCCTTATGACTTAGAAATGGGTGCAGGAACTTTTCATCCAGCAACTGTCTTTGGCTCACTTGGTAAGAAACATTGTAATGTAGCTTATGTTCAACCTTCAAGAAGACCAACTGATAGTCGTTATGCTAAACATCCCAATCGCATGCAACATTATTATCAATTTCAAGTAATTCTTAAACCATCACCAGATGATATTCAAGAATTATATTTAAAAAGCTTAGCTAGTCTTGGTATTGATTTCAAAAAACATGATATCAGATTTGTAGAGGATGATTGGGAGTCACCTACTCTAGGCGCTTCTGGTCTTGGTTGGGAAGTATGGTGTAATGGTATGGAAGTTTCTCAATTTACTTACATGCAACAAATGGGTGGTATTGAATGCAGTCCAGTTAGCGGAGAACTCACTTATGGTTTAGAGCGTTTAGCTCTATATATTCAAGGTATTGATGAGGTTAAAAATATTGACTGGAATGGTCAAACAGGAGATAAAGCCTTAACTTATGGTGAAATAGATTTTCCGGCAGAACGAGAATTTTCTAAATTTAATTTAGAAATTGCCGATACAAAAATGTTGTTACAACATTTCAAAGATGCAGAAAAACAATGTGAAGCATTAATTGCTGAAAACCTGCCAATTGCCGCATATCATTATTGTATCCAAACTAGTCATTTATTTAATTTATTAAATGCTAGGAAAGTCATTAGTGTTACTGAACGAGCAAGTTATATTGCAAAAGTTAGACATTTAACCAAGCTTTGTTGTGAAAAATGGTTAGAATTAGAAAATAATAAATAAAATTATAACAAAATAAAATAATATGAGTGAGTTATTAATAGAATTATATTGCGAAGAAATCCCTGCAAATATGCAGAAAAAAGCTGAAATATCTTATTTAGATATTTTCACTAAATATTTTAAAGAACTGGAAATTACTTATAACCAGATAAAAGTTTTTATTGGCTCTTGTCGATTAACAATTCACATAGATGGCTTACCAAAAATAATAGCTGCAAAAGAAATCGAATTAAAAGGCCCGAGAGTAAACGCTCCTGAAACAGCAATAAAAGGGTTTTGTAAATCTAATAATGTAGAGCAGCAGCAACTGCAAGTTAAAACAACTAAGGGACAGGAATTTTTAACATATATCCAAAATATTCCAGCAAAAGATATTAAGGATATTTTACAAGAAACTTTAACTACAGCATTATTTTCTTACGTTTGGCCAAAATCAATGAGTTGGGGAGATTACGATATTAGATGGGTCAGGCCATTGAAAAATATCCTATGTATTTTCGATAATGAAATTATTACCATCAAATATGGTCATTTAACAGCAAATAATATTAGTTTTGGTCATAAATTTATGCACACAGAACCCTTTGAAGTAAGTGGTTTTACAGATTATCAGCAAAATTTGCTTAAAAATCAGGTTATTTTAGATAGGCAAACCCGTATAAATATGATTAAGAATGATCTTGAAAAAGCAACAACTAAGCTTGGGGCTGTATTAAAAGAAGATCAATATTTACTTGAAGAAGTAGCAGGTTTAAATGAATACCCGATAGTATTAACTGGTAAAATAAATGAAAAATTCTTAAAACTTCCAAGTGAAATGCTAGTTACTTCAATGAGAAGCCATCAAAAATATTTTAGCCTATTTAATAAAGATGGTAGCTTTGCGCCCTATTTCTTATTTTGTACGAATATTAATTCCAATGATTTAGATATTATTATTTACGGTAATGAAAAAGTTTTATCTGCAAGATTAAGCGATGCTTTGTATTTTTATAATCAAGATCTAAAGCTAGATTTTAAAACTAGTAATAATGACTTAGAAAAAGTGATTTTTCATGATAAAATAGGAACGATGCTTGATAAAGTAAAATTACTTAGCAAATTTTGTGGTTATCTTAATCAAGCAGATAACGCTGCATTGGTTGCTGCTAGTATTTGTAAAAATGATATAGTTTCTGAAGCTGTTGGTGAATTCCCATCATTACAAGGAGTAATGGGCTATTATTATGCTAGAGCTGCTGGTCATACTGAAGAAGTAGCAACTGCGATTAAAGATCATTATAAGCCTCAAGGAGCAAATGATTTAGTCCCAATTGCTTCTAGTGCTACCTTAGCTTTAGCTGATAAATTTTATGATTTATGTAGTTTAATGTTAATAGGTGAAAAGCCAACCGGTTCAAAAGACCCTTATGCTTTACGTCGTCATGCTCTTGGAATTATTAGAATTATTTTAACTAATAGGTTAAATATCAATTTAAAAGAATTTTTAAAACTTGCTTGCCAAGAATTAGCACTTGATAGTCAGGAACTAGCACTTGATAATACGATAACAATAACTAAAAATGATATTTTATCTTTCATTGAAGAGCGAGCCAAATATTACTTTAAAGATTATTATTCACATGATTTAATTAATGCTACATTAGATCTTGAGCTAGAACCTGACTTACATTTAACTAGCTTAAAATTAGCAGCGTTAAAAGAATTTATCGAAAATGATGCAGCAAGTAATGATTTGCTAAGCAGTTATAAAAGAATCAATAATATTTTAGATAATCAGCAAATATCTGGAGAAATAAAACAAGATTTATTACAAGATAAAAGTGAAAAAGACTTATTTAACTTTATTAATTTAAATATTGCTAGTTTAGAAGAATTTTTATACAAAAAAGATTATAAATCAATTTTAGACCTACTAGCTAACATGAAAAGCCCTATTACCGAATTTTTTGATAATGTTATGGTAAAAGATGAAGATCCAGCTATATGTAATAATCGTTTATTACTACTCAATCAGGTAAGATTAATGTTCAATAAAATTGCTAAATTTGATTTATTATGACTTCATTAATTAATAAAGCTGCTCGGCTAATAGGCGAAGGAAAGCTAGTTGCATTTCCTACTGAGACGGTTTATGGCATTGGTGCTAACGCTTTAGATGATAATGCTTGTCAAAAAATCTATCAAATAAAAGGAAGACCAAGTAATAATCCTTTAATTGTACATGTCAGTAATATTAATGAGGCTAAAAAATATGCTATATTTAATATGGATGCTGAAATTCTAGCTAAGTTTTGGCCAGGGCCTATAACATTAATATTACCTAAAACAGCAAATTGCCCTATAGCTAAAACAGTTACGGCAAATTTAGATACCATAGCTATTAGAATGCCAAGCCACCCTATTGCTTTAGAATTAATTACTAAAGCAAAATGTCCAATTGCAGCACCTAGCGCTAATAAATCTGGTAAATTAAGTGCTACAACTGATAAACATGTAAAAAATAATTTTACTGATAATAAGGATTTATTAATCATCCCAAAAGATGACACTAAAGATTATGGTTTAGAATCAACGATTATTGATTTAACAACTAATGTTCCTACTATTTTACGCTTTGGTTATATTACTCCAGAAGAAATTAGCAGTATTCTAGCTAAAGAAGTAGCTATTAGTGCTAATTTAACTAAGCAGATCGATACTAAACCTCTTGCTCCTGGAATGTTACTAAAACATTACTCTCCAGAAACAAGCCTGCGTTTAAATGCTACTAACTTAGAACAAGATGAAGTCGGTTTAAATTTTGCTAGTAGTAATTTACAAGGGGATTTTTGTTTAAATTTAAGCAAAACAGGAGATTTAGCTGAAGCTGCTGCTAATTTATATAGTTATTTATATCAGCTGGATTTATATGCTATTAAAAATAACTATGCTAGAATTGCTGTTAGCTTAATTCCTAATACTGGTATTGGTCTTGCTATTAATGACCGTCTGCAAAGAGCCAGTAATTAAATTTCTTGCAAAACTTTACTAGTTGACTCTATATTTTAGATCATGTATATAATTTGAGACTTATTATTAATAACATAAAAAAGGTATAAATCATGTCAGAAGTAATCGCTGTAGATCAATTAAAACAGTTTATAGATCGTCTTGAAAGATTAGAAGAAGATAAAGCAAATCTTGGTGAAGATATTAAAGAAGTGCTTAATGAAGCAAAGCTTAACGGTTATGATACCAAAATTATGAAACAAATATTGAAAATTAAAAAAGCGGATAAAGATAAATTGGCTGAGCAAGAAGCAATCCTGGATCTTTATCGCAGAGCATTAAACGTGTAAATTTGGCTGTATACTTAAATTTACATATAATTATAGTTGAGATATAAATAGTGAATATTTTAATAATTCTTCCCTTACTAAGCATCATAGGATTTGCATTCATAGTTGCTAATTTTTTAAAAACTAAAGTAACTTTTTCACTGCCAGTAACTACTAGTTTGATAGTTGCTATATTATACTTTGCTGATGTTTTGGGACAAATATATTATATCTCGTTAATTATGTCTATTCTAGGTCTACTAGCCTTTTTTTACATGCCTTATAAACAAGAATGGCTGCAAGAAAAGATACTAGATTATAAATTAGAAATTACTTTCATATCTTTGATATTTACTGTATTTTTTATTATATACCAATATAGGAAGCTTGCAAAAATAACTTTAATATTTAATAGGTTTTATAATGTAATTCCACTCTCCTTTAAATGACTCATTT
>JABSSF010000160.1 GCA_013214485.1 Rickettsiaceae bacterium
GCTTCTATATTATTCCTTAGACTTATATTTTTTTATTTTTTCTACTTGATTTTATCATAGCGTCCATATATGACGAACCCAGTTCTTTTATACATTCAGCGCTTATCTGATAAGCTGAGAACGCTCTAAAATAAACCTTTAAGCAATAAAGGCTAAATAATTAACATCGACATTATCAGATAAATACCATTCTTTATTTGTTATTTTATATGATAATCCTTGAAGCTCTTTAATCTGTAGATTAGTTGGTTCTAACATTGCCTGTAATTTGGACGGCTTAACAAATTTACTATAATCATGCGTGCCTTTATCTAGCCAGCCAAGGACATATTCTGCGATAAAAATTGCCTGCACATATGATTTTAAATTTTTATTCAAAGTTGATAATATCATCATTCCGCCTGGCTTTATTAATTTTGCTAAATTAGTAATAAATTCTGCAGTATTAGCAACATGTTCAATAAGCTCTAGGCAAATTACTACATCATATTGCTGCTTATTTTGACAATGTTCTTCAACAGTAGATAGCTGGTAATTAATTGGTAATCTATGCTTAATTGCATGTTCCTTAGCTGCATTAATAGCTTTAATATTAGCATCAATGCCAGTGATTCTTACTCCTAATTTAGCTATTTCCGAAGTTAATATCCCTCCACCGCAACCAACATCAACGACTTCTAATTTTGCTAAAGCTTTGCTATCAGTCGTTTTTATCTTAAAATGTTGAGTTATTTTAGCAGTAATATATTGTTTTCTTAAAGGATTAATCTGATGAAGAGTACGAAATTCACCATCTAAATCCCACCATTGCTGATAGTCTTTAGCAAATTTACTGAGTTCTGTCTGATCTAATGATGAGTTTTTCATAATATATTCGCTGTTAATATATTGTCTGTAAAATTTGTTTGTTGTTATTATCTCCTGTTTTTTAGCAAAAAGCTACATTTTAAAATAAATTAATTGTCTAACTTTACCAGAAATGTCAATAAAAACATTGACAGATACTATACAGGGGTATAGTATCTTAATTAAAAGACAAAAAAAGATAAATTTTATGAGTACAAAATCTAAAGTTAGTCACCATGCTTGCCATCATGAATTATTACCAAATTTGAACCGGATTAATGGACAAGTTCAAGGGGTTAAAAATATGATAGAACAACAACGTTATTGTCCAGATATTATTCAGCAATTAAGTGCTGTAAGAGCTGCTATACGTAGTCTTGAATTAAAGATTCTGGATAAACATATTAGTAATTGTGTCTCTGAAGCTTTTATCAAACAGGATAAAACAATACAACAACAAAAAATTGATGAAATATGTAAACTCATCAAAAAAATTTAATGATTAATTAGTAATGGGTTAAAGAGGAAATTATGCTATCAAATTGGTTATTTGCAGCCTATATTACATTCCATTGTTTATTAGGTTGTGTCATAGGTGAAGTAGTTGGATTAGCAATTGGAGTGAGTCTGCAGTTATTGCCTATATACACTATGTTGCTTGCAACAATACTTGCCTTCATCACAGGAATGCTTCTTGCTGTAATGTCAGTTGTTAAAAATCATCAAACAACTTATAGTATAGCTATCAAAACTGTTTGGCTTGGTGAAGTTGTTTCTATTACAGTTATGGAAATTACTATGAATAGTGTTGATTATCTGATGGGTGGGGTTAATGCTAACTCAATTTTTGACGATATATTTTGGCTAGCACTAGCTGTATCTATTCCAGCGGGATATATAGCAGCTTTACCTGTTAATTACTTCCTAATAAAAAGGAATTTAAAAAAATGTCATTAGCTAGTTCAAATCAAAAGGAGCATTAATCATGATAACTAATAATATTTCTACTTTATCTACAAACTGGCCAAGCATAACGGCAGCACTTATTACTATAACTGTTTGTGGTATTGGTTTATCTGTAAGTTTACCTTTACTTTCAATGTTATTTGAATTACGTGGAGTTTCAAGCTTTTTAATTGGAGTTAATACTGCATTATCTACAGCTGGCTCAATTGCTATATCTCCATTTGTTACGCCTTTAGCGCTAAGATTTGGCGTATTTCGTTTAATGATATTTGCAGTAATAATAGCAGCTATTTTATTACTAAGCTTTTTTTGGATAACCAATTTTTGGCTAATTATCATTGCACGATTTGGATTTCATGCAACTATTGCTATTATAATCATTTTGAGTGAGTTTTGGATTAATATAGCAGTTTCCCCAGATAGACGAGGAGTTGTTTTAGGAATCTATGCTACCATGTTTAGTTTAGGGTTTATGATTGGATCATTTATTCTAAAAATAACAGTTAATATTCATAGTATAACACCTTTACTATATAGTGCAATTATTTTCATATTTGCTCTAATACCTATATTTATTGCAAGACAGCAAATACCTCAAATATCTAAGGAAGCTTGCAAAAATAACTTTAATATTTAATAGGTTTTATAATGTAATTCCACTCTCCTTTAAATGACTCAT
>JABSSF010000161.1 GCA_013214485.1 Rickettsiaceae bacterium
AGTCATTTAAAGGAGAGTGGAATTACATTATAAAACCTATTAAATATTAAAGTTATTTTTGCAAGCTTCCTTAGATAAATCCGATAGGGACGCTTTTAGAAAAGCAGCAAATGATAAATATGATAAAAATCCTCAAGGTTTAGAAAAAGAAGAAATTATTGAATGTATTAAAGAAGTTTACAACAATACTATAAATAATAATTTAGAGCTTACGCTACGTAATGAGTGTTATGAAGATTACTCAGTACTAAAGAGACCACTTAAAAGCCCTCAGGAAGAAGTTAAAGTAGCCATTAAATTAGCTGACTATCTATCAGGCCGGGATCAAAATACAGCAATAGAGGAATTTATTGGGAAGAAAATGCCTGATGATGTTAAAAAATCTATTAACCAGAATCTTACTAACACACCAATGGATCCTCATTATAGCCATGCAGCTAAAACAGCTATCTACTCTATTGCTATTCACCAAACATTGTCAAATGGAGCAGATAAGAAAACACCATCACATAATGCTAATAAAGGAGCATTAGTCAAACAACAATTACAAAACTACTTATCAAGTGAGAATAAAACTATGTGGGAACAGGCTGCGAAAGATGGAAGAAATGTTGCGGATGTATCAATTGAACAAATGCAAAATGAAATGACAGCAATAGTCATGTCTGCTATGGATTGTGATCACAATGATAAAATAAAATATTCTGAAATTGAAAATAAAGTAAAAAAAGAAGTTAAGGATGTTATTATTGATAGTTTTAATAAGCAAGGTTATAAAGTAAATTTAAAAGATAGGTTTATAAGTAAATTTAATAAAATAATACATAAATATTTTGAACCAAAATCATCCTTATACAAAGAAATAGCTGCAAGAAACCCCGAAGTTTTTAATAATTTAAGAGAATCAATGAAAAATATTACAGCAGTACAAGATGTTAAAAATATTGATGCTCAACAACATTCTCCTAATAAACAATCGACAAGTAAAGATAATATTCCTAAAAGATAATTATTTTTTACAACTAATTAGATATTTTTTGTAAAGTTTTTCAATTTTAACTTGCTTTTTTGTGTACAATAGTTAATTCTTATAATAGGGATTTTTCTGAACTCTCTTTAGTAGTAATTATTATATGGGACAAAAAACAAAAATTAATAAACGTAACATTACTAAAGCTTTAGAATTATATAATAGTTCTAATAAGCCTAAGACTGTTGATGCTCAAAAAGTAATAAAAAATTCAGATGTAGTAGTTACCCTACCCTCTAGAAAACAGCGTATTGAATTTTCAATGCTATATACTATAGAAGACATTCTAGCTTATTTATGCTCTAAATTAGAACATAATAATAAGCAAAGTTTAAGTGTAGCAAATATTAAAAAAATTACCAATGATCTAGTAAATAAAATAACAAGCTACGAACAAATTGTTAAAACTCATGGCATTATTAGAAGTAAAAAATACATCAGTATTATCACCTCAGCATTTGAACTTACAGATAAATATAAGGTAAATAATGCTGTAATAAAACAAGCTTTATTAGATAGTGATAATCAGCAAAAAGCTAATTATAATGATACACAATCTAAATATATTAAAACAACTACTAATACTGTAAAATATAATAACTCAGATAACAAGGATTCATCTAAAATAAAAGATAACAGCAGGGAAATACTAAATAAGTATAAACTATTGTGCAACCAAGAGATGAATATGAAATTACAGCAAAAAACTATCAAAACTGAATTTTATGACGATTTAAAAGCGGTAAAAATGGAATGTATAAAACATGGTCTTGAAAAAGTTATCGAAATGTATGATAGATTTATTGCAGGAGAAACTAAGGAACGACTATTTAAAAACACTATTAATAAAAATAACAAAGGATTAAAAGATTCAAATTTACCAGATCGTTATAATAGAGGAAGTAGTGTGAATAATATGTATTTAGCATAAGAGGTTAATAATTATGGGAATTTCAACAGCATACGTGAATGCAACACATAAAATAGTTACTACAAAAACAAACAAACTTGATTATAAAAATTCTAGTGAACTGCGTTTTAGAGCTGGAAAATTTAAAATAAATAACAAAACAATCAGGATTAATCCTAGTGATAATCTACAAAAAATAGTTAATAAAATAAATAAGGCTAAAATTCCTGGTATTAAAAAGGCTGAATTAAAACCTAATGGTATGAAAATAATTTGTACTACACCAAAGGTAAAAATAGATGATAATAAGAATCTTGTTTTGTTAAATTTATTACAAAAAAGAATGATCGGTTGCAACAATAATCAATTGATTCAATTTGTTAAGGAAACAAGAATAGAAGGAACAAATGACCGTGTGAAAATAAAATTTGAATTTACTTCTAACCCTGATGAACATAAGGTGAATTTAGATAAATTATTTGCTAAAGAAGCGGACCCCCC
>JABSSF010000162.1 GCA_013214485.1 Rickettsiaceae bacterium
GTATTCGATTATATAAGGATGTTATTTTTGAGAACTGTGATGATAATTGCCGGTGGGGTGTTTTTTTATAGGGCCTCTTATATGAGAATGGAAAAATTCTCCTCCCGTTTCTCGTTGTTGGTGATAAGATTTGTCATTAGGATGGTGATCTTAATTATTAGGCCTAACTTGATTAGGTTGCTCTTGGGGTGAGATGGTTTGGGGG
This sequence comes from Rickettsiaceae bacterium, assembly GCA_013214485.1. Taxonomy (GTDB): domain Bacteria; phylum Pseudomonadota; class Alphaproteobacteria; order Rickettsiales; family Rickettsiaceae; genus JABSSF01. Next base: position 206 of record JABSSF010000162.1, read on the forward strand.
TTACTTCTTATCTCTTAGTTTGCTATTACAGTAGAGAAAAGAGATTCAATGCTAGGATGCTTACAGCACTAACCAATCGATTAGGTGATGTGGCTATTTTATTAGCTATTAGAATTTGATGAAGAAGAAACTTCATGAATTATGGGTTGTTAAGATCTTCGAATATAGTTGAATTAGGGGTCTTATTTTGAGTAGTGATTGTTGCTGCAATAACAAAAAGGGCACAAATTCCATTCTCGGCTTGATTACCAGCTGCTATAGCCGCTCCCACCCCAGTATCAGCTTTAGTTCACTCTTCAACTCTAGTCACGGCTGGGGTTTATCTTTTAATTCGGTTTAATTATGTTATCACAATAAGGGGGTATAGGGGAGTCGTGTTATTCTTAGGAATAATTACAATAACTATGGCTGGTGGGTCCGCCCTTATGGAATTAGACATAAAAAAAATTATTGCTTTATCTACGCTTAGACAATTAGGAGTAATGTTTTTTAGATTAGGTATGTGTCAGCCTTTTTTAGCGTTTTTCCACTTAGTTTCACACGCTTATTTCAAAGCAATATTGTTTATAGCTGCTGGTGCTATAATCCATAGGGTAAAAGATTATCAAGATTTGCGAAAGATGGGAAGTCATTCAGGTAATTTAATAAGGATTGGAATAGTCATACTAGTGAGAAACCTAAGCCTATGTGGACTACCTTTTATATCTGGTTTTTATTCTAAAGACCTTATCCTAGAAATATTATTAATAAGAAATGTTGATTTAATTACAATAACAGTGGCGATAGTTGCCACACTTCTAACAATAGCTTACTCTTGTCGGTTTGCCTTAATGTTATTTCTATCGAGAAGAAAGCGTGAGTCATTCAGAATGGAAGGGGATACTGATATTACTATATTAACTGGAATAAGAATCTTAGTTGTTCCATCCATTATAGGGGGTTGGTGATTAAGAGGCCTTATACCAAGAAACTATTTAATTTTATTACCTTTGTGAAAGAAACTATGAATCCTCATCATAATTCTGGTAACGGGTGTATTGATGATTATTAGAAATCCAGCAATTAAACCCGCCAACCCGTTGGTGCGTGCCTTACATATGATGTGGTTTCTTCCCAAATTTATTAGGCCTTGATTAACATCTAAAGGTTTAGGCTTTACTAAAGATTTTTTCAAAGTAACAGACCCTACGTGAACTAACAAAATTACGTGAGGCTGAGCATACTCTTCAATTAGTAATTTAAACTACTTATCCAGATCTCTCCGGATGGGTGTGATGTTTAGTTTAGTAAATATATTTGTCTATATTATAATTTAGTAGGAACTTGATCACAACTTAATTTCCAAGATTCAAATTCTCCGTTAATAGAAGAGTTAACTCAACTTCATGACTTTATTAATTTAATTTTAGTTTTTATTATTTCATTTGTTGGAATGATTATAGTAATAATGATAATAGGAAAGCACATCAACCAAGGATTATTAGAAATACAAATAGTAGAGTGAGTTTGAACTATTATTCCAGCCGTTTTACTATTGCAAATTGCATTACCTTCGCTGCTCTTATTATATATATTGGACGAGTCTGTTGATTCATCACTAACATTAAAAACTATGGGACACCAATGATATTGAAGTTACGAGTACAGGGATTTCTGATCTGTTGGTGAAGGTACAAATCTAGAGTTTGATGCTTACATAATTCCAACTAACGAATTATCAGAGGGAATATTCCGATTGTTAGACGTTGATAATCGAACAGTTGTACCTGTTCATACTCAGGTTCGTATATTAATCTCCTCCGCAGACGTTCTACATTCATGAACAGTACCTTCTCTAGGTGTTAAAGCCGATGCAGTCCCAGGTCGTCTTAATCAAGTAAAATTCATTGGACAGCGTCCTGGTCTATACTTTGGGCAGTGGTCTGAAATTTGCTGGTCTAACCACAG
>JABSSF010000163.1 GCA_013214485.1 Rickettsiaceae bacterium
CCCCCTCAGGATATTGCTATTGCTGAATTTGTTATAGATAAGATTAATAATGTGAATTTAGGATAAGAAATTCATATTATTAAAAACTATCTAATTTTAAAGAAACTATATGATAAAGTGATATTGTAGACATCCTCCATTTCAGGATTATTTTCAATATCAGGATCAATATAAAAAGATACAGGCATGAGCATTTTCTGACCCGCTTTTAGTAATTGCTCTTCAAAGCAAAAACAATGCACTTTAACAAAATATTTACCAGCTTTTTGGGGGGTAACATTATAGATAGCAGTACCGATAATATCAATATCACTAAGATTTTGTGCTTCGTAAAATACTAAAGCATTTTCCCCAGTAATTAATTCTACGCTACGATGTTTAGGTATAAAATGCCAAGGAAGGTTTTTATCAACATTTGCATCAAATTCGATCTTAATCTTACGAGTACCTTTAGTGATTTTACCAGGATTGTTGTTTCTACTAGTGGTACCTGCAAAACCAGTAGCTTTACAAAATAAGTTATATATGGGTACTGCAGCAAAACTGAGTAATAACATGCTTAAAAATAAACATGCTATGGTAAGTGCTAATCTAGTGTTAGCGTTAGAATGAGTAACTTTGTTGTGTTCTTGCTGCCTGTTCATGGTAGGTATTTTAAACTGTATGTATAAGATTTGCAAATCTTATACATATACCCAAAACATGAATTCAACCTGAGGCTATTTTCTAGCTTAAGAAATTGGTTAATAATAAACTTATAAGTCTTTAAAGAACACATGTCACTCCTTCAAGATACAATCCAGAGAAAAAATATATGTAATATAATCAAATCTTGGTTGTCACGTCTATAAAAGTTCAGAAATTCGGTTCCAAATTTGATATAAAGAAGAAAAGATCAAAAGGAGGAACAATGATGCCAATGAATTAATTGAAACAATAATCTTAAGGTTTAGTAATAATAATTATTATTACTTTTGTAGTGACACAACATTATTTTCTACACTAGTTGAAAATAACTTAAATGATTTGATTGCGTTATATATAGAAAAAAATATTACTACACATAGAGTAAATAATACACTTATGTTTAAACAACTTATGAATAATGGAAGGGTAGATTTAGCTAAAAGTATTTTAGTACAACTAGGTAATAGTAAATTTGGCATAAGTTCAGAGGTAATTAAATTAATTATTAAAGAACAAAATAAGGATTTACTCGAGATAGTAGAAAATACAGTTATTAGTAGCTTACATGGAGATAAACTTTTGAATCTTATAAAAGATGAGCAATTAATGGAAATAGTAAGCAGTGAACATCAATTTATTCCTTCTGTACATCAATTAAATCAGCTAATACAACAGCTTTCTGGCAATTCTCCAAGTAAGAATGATTTTAAGTTAGCAATACAGCTCAAAAATTATATTCCTACAGTAACAAAATTAGCGCAAAACAACTTGTCAGAGAATTTACAAAAATTGAATGAATTATCAACAGCGGTGGATAAATATTTTTCTTCATGCCTATTAGTAATAGACAATAATATAGATACACAAATACAGCTATATTATAATGTTATATATAAGCTTACTGATAAAAATTTACTAAATAAAGCAGATCTTTTAGTGCATGGATATATAGAACAACAGGTTGACGAATATATTTCAAATGATGTAATCTACCTGATTTTGGGAATATATGGTTATGGAGATGCTATTGAATATTATGAAAATAATGCTCAACTTGCTGGGTTAGGTAATAATATAGATCAACAAAATGATGATATTGCATAAACAAGTGAATGGATAAAACCCCAGCTTTTCATTTGCTTTGAGTATATTAGCTAACTATTTTAAGTATTGTATTGTAGAAAATTACTTGTTATACTTTCTTGCTTTTCAAAAAATTATGGAATTAGAAATTATAATGAAAAAGAAATTTGAATTATCATCATCTAACATAAAATATTATAAAATAATTGCAACAATATGTATAATAATACACGTTATAATCTTTATTATAATGTTACAATCAACAAGTAAATTAGGTAGTTTCAGGGCAATTTAAAAGTCACAATCAAAGATTACAAATTACTCTTGAATAGAAACTTATAAAAAACCAATTCTTGT
>JABSSF010000164.1 GCA_013214485.1 Rickettsiaceae bacterium
ATGTTTTTGATTTATTATTGCTTTTTTTATAGTGAGCAATTACACGTTTTCTGAATATTATTGGATATTTCATTTTTCATTGAAAATCCCATATTTATATTCATTTGTCAAGTGAAATTACTATACTCCATATTCCCTGTTTTGATTCTTCAACTATGAACTTTAATACATCCATAATTTGTAATTCAACATTACCAATATCATTAGTTACATTTCCTACTTTTAATATAGGAATATGATCCTCATTATTTTTTAGGTAATCTATAATAGCTGGGTTTCTTTGAACAAACTCCATTGTTTTATGATTATCATCTCCATAAAGTTTTCTATATGAATAATAAGCTTGTTCACCATATTCTAAATATTGTGCAAAAAAACAAAGTTTCTTATAATTATTACTAATACCAGATAAACTTAAAGCAACACCTGGAACTATCTCATTAAATACATTAAAACATATTTGTAAAGCCTTCTTATGAAAAATCAAAGCTCCTGCAGACGTATAAGTACTAATACCAATATTATTTAACACACAAACAATGTCTACATGTACTCCTTGATAGTTATCAAGATATATTTTTAATGCTTTCCATTGTAATTTTTCGCATTCTACTTTATATTTTATTTTATTTATTTTCTTTGATTCTTCTAGATAAGTTATGCCCATAGCACTTGTAGTTTGTGCAGCTTCAGGAGTCGATTCTCTACCTAACTCAGCTTGTATTTCCAACGATTTTTTCTGTAAATTTAATGCTCTTGACAAGTCATTAAGTTTTCGATTAGTAATGGCCATAACATGGTAAATATAAGCCATATTTGGATGACATTTTGTAGGATATAGTTTTTCATATATCTGGTATACATCTTCTTGTAAATTTAAGCACAAAAGTAGGTTGTCCATACTACCCATTTTCTGATAAATATCTGCTAGATTCAGCGTCAGTGAAATAATAAGTGGATCATCATTTTTATGTTTTTTTAATGCTTGGTTTAAGGATTTTTTTGCTAATTTCTGAGCATCTTCCAAATTTCCAAAATGCATGTATAGCTTACTTAAAAGATGTTTTATTGTTATGTTATTTGGTGCTTCTTTTAAAGCTAATTCTAAATGATTTTTCGCTTGCTTATAATGCAGTAATTTGTAATGTATCAATCCTTTTGTTTTATGGCTATTATCAAAGAAATTTGTCTTTTGAAAAAACTCTTTTCTTTGCTTTTTATTCATCTCGTCATGTTTATTACAAAATTTTTCTAACTCATTATAAAATTGAGCCATAATACAATAATACTTAAATAAATTACCATTTTCTTGTAAATCTTCTTTTGTCACGCGAAACAATTTAGATTTATTAGAGTTTAAATACACCATCTCCCCCTCTATTGAAAATGTCTTTGATATATTCATCTTCTTTAATAGATCCATGTTCTCTAATGAAAATGTATTTAATACACTCATTTTTTCTTGTTGTTTGCTATAATGAGAATAGACTTTATGCCTTAAAACAGCTGCATAAGAAGTAGCAAATTTAAGATTATATAATGCTTCTTCATTAATAATTTTGTTTTGGTATAATTTGTCAATTACATCCCAGATACTTCCTCTTATATTATAGTATAATGCCAAATCAGATATTAATCTTTCTGACAATCTATATACCCCATATTTTACATTTAATATTAATTCTTTATTCAATAAAGAATTGTCAAAAAAAGAAGGTTTGAAAGTTATCAAATTACCAGTTATTTTTCTTTTATCAGGATTATTATTAATTTTTAGATAATTACATTCTTCCCACCCATCTACTAGCATTTTTAATGACATTTTCTGACAATTCAACAAACTATCTATGTCATATGAGCTGCTAGTTTCGCAAAAAAAATTTTCAACTTTGTGTTCATAATCATTGATCAGTGGTAAGTAGCCCCTAATGAAACACATATCTTTTAATATAGGAGATAAAGTCCATTCTATATGAGAAGATTTATTGTCTTTATTATAAAAATACCAAAGTACCTCATCTACAGTTCCAAGTATATAATAAGGTTTATCTCCATCTATACGATTAAGTGGAGTATGGCCACCAAGACAAAAGGAT
>JABSSF010000165.1 GCA_013214485.1 Rickettsiaceae bacterium
TGGAAAATTAATGACTTTGCTTTACTTAGAGTAAAACAATTTATTATTAAAATTATAATATTGGTAATTATTTATTTACATATAATTGGTTCGTTTATATATCCTCTTATTCAAAATACTAGAATTTATAATCATTTAAGTCCATTACTTTTTAATTTTTATCGTGATTGTTTATTATTTTATTGTTTGTAATTTATATATGGGAGTATTCCAAGACCTTTTAAAATATAATATTTCTAATAATGCTATGGAGTCAATAATTAAAGCGCTATTACTTTTAGTATTAAGTGTGTCTGGTAATTTCTTAGCAGAAACATTAGGATGCCAGAGTCAAACGCTTTTAGAAAATATGTTTGCTAAGCATGTATTAATATTATTTATGAATGAGTATTTTTATGGTACAAAATAAAATTCTCCAACTCTTAATACTTTAATATTTTTACCCGTTTGATGTTTTTCCTTAGCTGCTTCAAGTAATGTTAAAGCTTCACCAAAAGGTTCATCAGTTAATTTAAATACGTCATAATGTCCTGGAATGAAATTAGGCATGCCAAGATCTATATAAGCTAAAATTGCTTGCTCTGGATCCATATGAGCATATTGCATAAACCAGCGTGGGTTATAAGCTCCTATTGGTAATAATACTAAGCGAAAGGAATCATATTTCTCTTTAGCTGCTTTAAAATATCTACCTTCACCATAGCCAGAATCACCAATAAAATATATATTTCCATCAATTGTTTCGATAGTAAATGCTGCCCATAATGCTTTATTTCTATCAAATAATCCCCTTGCAGACCAATGTTGCATTGGATCAAGATGTATGTTTACTAAATCATTTATTTTAACAGTATCTCCCCAGTCATAGGCTTCCACTTTTATGGTAGGGTTTTTTGATTTGATAATAGTGTCATTACCAAGAGGGGTAATAATTCTTGGATGATGAGCTTGCCATAATTTATCAATAGTTTCAACATCTAAATGATCATAGTGATTATGACTAATTAATACTATATCAATAGGTGGGAGGTCTGAAAATTTAATACCAGGATCAACCACTCTTTTAGGCCCCATAAAAGGAATAGGACTCGCCCTTTCAGACCAAACTGGGTCGGTTAAAATATTTATCCCTTGTGTTTGAATCAAATAAGTTACATGTCCAACATTACTAACTCTGAGCTCCGAACCAAATACTCTTTCTGGTGGAACATCAAAATTACTAGGTAGTTTCTCAGCTGGCCAGTAATTCTTTGTTCTATTAAATTGCCACTTTAAGAAAGAATAAAAACTTGCCTCCCTGTTTTTACTTGGATCAAAAAAACTCTTACCATCAAAATGATCTGAAACTTCTCCTTCATAATATTTCGTATCTTTTAACATAAGAAAACTTATTATTAAAACAAAAATTAATAAAATATATTTTTTAATACGCATTAATTATTGTTACTTTTTCAGATAATATTTTTGAATTAGGGATTAAATGCTTACCTTGATCATTTTGTAGCATAGTATAACGCATATCTATGCCGATTACTTCTCCCTCTATTCCTGCGACCATAATTCTAGAATTCAACTTAAACGGTTGATAAAGAAGGATTAAAATTCCAGCAACACTACTAGAAACTATATCTTTTAAAGCAAGCCCTAAAGTAAAACCTGTTAAACCTAACCCAGCAATTAAAGCACTAATATCAAAGCCCCAAGTACCAACTACCGTAATTATTGCAAAAATCCAAATTATTATACTAGCTGTTTTAGAAAGAAGTAATATAACAGGAACCTTTGACTGAATATGTTTCTTATTTATCAGCCTGTTAAATATTGATTTAGTTATTAACCATAGAATTAAAAATGGAATTAATATAATTATACCACGCAAGAATTGTGGCAAAAACTCATTGATTTGCTCGATAAGGAATGTAAACTCTGCCATCTAATTAAATAGTTAATTCATTATAGTTATTATACATCCAAAATGAAATAAGATTCAACTTTTAAAATAGGTATTGTTAAATAACGAATGACAGAGTGATAAAAATATAGTACTCTATAAGAAAAAGGATATTATATGGAATAT
>JABSSF010000166.1 GCA_013214485.1 Rickettsiaceae bacterium
TTGTATTAATGGTATTTAAGAAAAATTAAAAATTAATCTGGTAATTAAAAAAATATGTAAATTTCAATTTAAACGATAATATTCCATAATAACTATTAGGATTTATAAATATTTTGTTAGGTAAATTATTAAGTGCAGATACTGTATCAATTAAAGGAAATAATATTACTGTTCTTGGGGATAAATTTTCCTATATAGATTTAACACAAGACTTCCCTTCAGTTAGAGATAAAGAAATATTTATTTCGTCACAATGGGATGAATCTTATGAATATGATTTAATTTCGAACCTTTTACCTATGATACCTGAGCGCTTATATGAACTATTAAAAATTGGTTATTGGGGAAGCAGTGAAATTGGCCGTAGAGGGGTTACTGTACAATCGTTTAGTAATGGCATCTGTTCGTTATTCCGCCAAGATCCCACTCAAATAAATGAATCTATGGGCTTATATTCCTCGGATCGCACAGATAATAAAGTAGAAAATAAAATATATAGCTTTTCTAGAAAAGTTACCAATTGGGGCTTGAGTGAAATTAATTCTCATGAAGCTATGTATGAACAAAAGCGAGTTAATGTCTTATTTGTTTTTATTTCTCCAAGGAAATTAAATGAAAAAGAAGAAGGTAAACTAAAAGGTCTTTTAGATCGTGATCCCGATTATTGTACAGGAGTTAAAGAAGGGTGGAGTATTTTATTTACTGGGATGAATGAACAAAACTTAGTAATTAAAGCAGGTATTCAAAGTAGAGCCAATATGGTTAAAGAGCTAACTGACTCTTTTTGGAAAGAATATAAAGAACATAGCTTTTGGTTTGCCGATGGAACAGTAATGAAACAACTATAGTTACTGTAATAAGCCTACATTAGGCTTATTAAGAAATCCTCTAAATTAAATGCGACTATTGAGATAACGAATAACGCCACCAAAAACCAAGTTTCTGTCCATCTGAGGATGTTTTTGAAACTTGGTGCTTTTCTGCCAAAGTTAATTGTTAAATTCTGAAGTAGAGCCATTTCCTCTTTTCTATAATCTCGCCATGAAAATATATTAGCTACTGTGATTAAAGAAAAAGTGATCGAAAGAAAAAGTATAAAAACTTTTGAAAGATTAAAAGTTAAAATTAGAAGATCATTTGTTATCTTTCCTGACTTCTCGAATATAACCGCTGCAATGATAAAGGCAAAAACTGAAGTGATAAATTTGCCATACATGGTTATGTTTTTAAATAGTGCTTCATCAAGGTGTTGGATTTTGGATAATAGGAACTTGTAATGTTCTAGTGCTAATTGCTCTTTTAAATCGGACATTAATGTATTCATTATTTTTACTATATTTAGTTGATTTTATAAAAAATCAAACTTAAAAGATACTGTTTGCTTTAAATCACCCAATAGCCAACTTCGCCGTCTCATGCCACAAATATGCTGGCATGGGATGTTTTAACTTCCAAGTAATATTCATTGGCTGACTACCTTCATACTTTACAAAATCTACTGGGCCAAAATTAACAAACCCCATGGTTCTGCCATTTTCATCTTTGCCTTGCTCACGCACAAATAAGATGAAGGTTTTGTTAGTTTCTTTCTGTGTTATATAACCTAAACCTCGGCCTGAATTTGGTCTGGCACTATTTTGCGTTTGCCAATGAAACAAGGTCGGGCTAATGGCATAATCATGGTACATGGTGGTCGCTGAAAATTGCTTTTCACATTTATCTAAAGTGACAAAGAGCAACTCGGTATTAGCATCAGTAATATTTAACACACCTTCACGACTCGATGACTTTTTAGTAAAAGTACTATCACTAAAGGCGACGAGAATATGTTCTTTTGGGTAACGCACATGCATTTTTAGTGGCGATGTATCTACTTTCGAGTTATTGACCGTTGGCATGTCAAATTCACTTACTTCAAGTCGCTCTATAAGCATGGCAATAACATCGCTTAGCTCAGCTAGTAGTGTTTTGTTTATTAGCGCTAATAAGCTTTCCCTTAAACCTTCAGATACGTCATCACTCGCACTTTGTTTACCTGCTTTATCCCAAAAGT
>JABSSF010000167.1 GCA_013214485.1 Rickettsiaceae bacterium
GAAACCAGTGGGAAAGTGTAAACAAGTACCAACCTACTTTTTGTAGGAATCTCCTTGCTTTAGCTGGGAGAGGATGTCAATACACCACTTACAATGAATTGTTACCTTAACTGTTGACAAAAAAAAATTATAGTAGTAATATAGTCATGTACACATGACTATATTACCGATGATAAGTAATAATAATTTTTTATATGACTACTAATAATAATATATCTGCTACTGATTGTAAAAAACATTTTTTAAGATTAGTAGATGAAGTTAAAAATGAAAGACATTCATTTACGATAACGAAAAGAAAAACCCCAATAGCTAAAATTATTCCTTTAGATTTACCCCATGATAAAATGAAAAAAAATCTTTTTGGCTGCATGAAAGGAACTTTAAAAATAAAAGAAGATATAGTGAATTTTAGTTCTGAAGATGATTGGGAAGCAAATAATGAATAAATCTGATAATTACCAAAACATAGATAAATTAATTTTAGATACTCATGTACTATTATGGTATGTTGAAGGTATCCAACTTAAAAATAACATTATTAATTTAATTGATTCAAAAAGACACCTAGGAAAAGTTTTTATCTCTTCTATTTCTATATGGGAAATTGCCCTGCTTAGTATCAAAGGTAAAATTGTGTTTTCAATTCCCGTAAAAGAATGGATTGACCAAGTGTTATCTACTTTAGAATTAAAAATAATCGAGCTTAAGCATAATATCCTTATAGAAAGCTGTGAATTACTAAACTACCCTCACAAAGATCCTGCTGATAGAATGATAATTGCTTCTGCAAGAGAGACTAATGCACATCTTCTTACCGCTGACAAAAAAATTATAGATTATCACAAACAAGGCTACTTAAAAGCTGTTGAAATTTAAATTTAAAATTTGTAAGAATACCTCACAAATCGTCCTTATTACAATTAATCTTACTTTTTTAAAACTATCTTACTTTTTTAATTTTTTGAGTTGTTTTTTTATATTATATAACATATACTATATGTATGAACTTAATTACTATTAGTCGCTATGTTAAAAAAATACCATTCTAAAATTACTAAAAAAGGACAAATTACAATTCCTCTGAATATTAGGAATAATCTTAATATTTCTACAGAAAGTAAGGTAGAATTAATACAGCAAGATAATTGTATTGTTATCATACCAATTAACGGTACTATCTCTAAACTAAAACATAGTCTACCAAAACCTAAAAAAGCTCTAACCTGCGAAGAAATGAATAATATAATTAAAATGTCATCATGATTGCAATCGATACAAACATTTTAGTTAGATACATTACTAATGATGATATACAACAATCTAAATTAGCTACTAAGCTTTTAGATAAGTATGTTGGACAGGAAAAGTCCATTTTTATTAACAATATTGTCTTGTGTGAATTAATTTGGGTTCTAGATAGAGGTTATAAATATACTAAAGAACAAATTATCCAAACCCTTAAACTACTTTTATCCTCAATCGAATTTGATTTTGAAAATCATGAACTAGCTTTTTTAGCAGTTGTTGAATATGAAACTATAAATGCTGATTTTTCCGATATATTAATAGGTATTATTAATAATAATTATGGTTGTGAAAACACGTTCTCTTTTGACCAAAAAGCTCTTAAGTCTAAATATTTCCATCCCCTTGAAAAATGATTTGATTTAATTGCCCCCTACCCTATTTCTAATATCCTTTTTGACAAAATTTTCTTAAAAAAATAATACTTCATAAGTAATACTTCTTACTTATTTTTTACAGTTGACATATCAACTAAAGCTTTGAATTTTGGATTAAGGCGGTGTTCTAAAAAGCCCCTAGCAATTTCTGGATACTCCATCATCTGTTTATAATATTTGTCATGATTGTGTTTGACACTATTAATAGGATTATCTTTTTTAGCTTGCTTGTGTTTTTTAGTAGTTTTCTTTTTTTCCTTTGTCTGCCATTAACTGTTTTATTTTTTTTCCTTGTGAGCGTTTTTCTTTTAGATTTTCTATCTCTTCTGATGTTAGAGA
>JABSSF010000168.1 GCA_013214485.1 Rickettsiaceae bacterium
TATTCCATATAATATCCTTTTTCTTATAGAGTACTATATTTTTATCACTCTGTCATTCGTTATTTAACAATACCAATTATAGACAATAACTGTGAACTAGGGACGTTGTTGCTCGTTCCTCACCTGAATCAACGATAGGCTTCGCTTACTCCTAGCCCTATTTCAAGTTATTTGACTATAGTTCTAGGAATTCCTAGAACTGAAAGGAGATCTCTTAATTCTTGACGTGCTGCAACATGAGAAAGATTAAATTTTCCGCTATAACCTTTCTTATTTAAATCTATAAGTGTTAAACCTTGTAAAAACAATTCTCTAAAAATCACTCTTTCACTAAAACCATTAGCTATGCGAAAAGCAATTCGTTTTGATAATTTTTCAAGCGCCTTATTAACATTACGTTTATTTCTAGCATCTAAGCTGCTTAAACGATTACGCAATACTACCCAATCTATATTACCTTGTCCTCTTTTAGCTTTGATTAATTTTTGTTCCCATAACATTTGACTATAAATTGATGGAGTTGAGGCTTCTAACTTTTCATTATTATTTATTTTTGCTAGTACATCAAGATCAATAAAACTATCATTTATCGGAGTAATTACCGTATCTGCATAAGAGTGAGCTAACCTTGATAAATTAGTATAGCTACCTGGGGTGTCAATAATTATATAGTCGGCATGGTTTTGTGCTTGAACAAAAGCATGCTGAAAATGTTTAACTTCTTCCTCTTCTTTTTTTATTTTTGAATCTAAACTACTTTCTTGCAAATGAAAATGCAATGGCACAGGAACCTTAAAACTAGGGTTATTCTTATTGTAAGCTTTGCGATTATTAATATAGTTAGTAAGAGAAGCTTGACGAGAATCAGTGTCAATACTAGCAATATTATAACCTTGATCAAGTAAGCTAGTAATTAAATGCATGGAGCAGGTAGTTTTTCCTGCTCCGCCTTTTTCATTACCAACAACTAAAATATGTGTCTTTTTCTGAATAGCTGATTTATTTCTCTTGTTCATAATGATCTTGTACAAACTGGTTTAATAATCTAACACCAAAACCTACTCCTCCAAATGGTACTAATGGATTAGTAGGTTTTTTATTCCAAGCAACTCCAGCAATATCTAGATGTGCCCATTTTACATCTTTTTTAATAAAACGCTCAATGAAATGAGCAGCAGTAGAGCTACCAGCCATACCACGTTCACCACCGATATTTGCAATATCAGCAACTGGAGATTTTAACATTTCATTATATTCTTTATGTAGAGGCATTCTCCATAATTTTTCATCAGTTTTCAATGATGAGGATATTAAATTTTTAGCTAATTCATCGTTGTTAGCAAAACATCCTGCATAAGTATTAGCAAGTGAAATTAGGATAGCTCCAGTAAGAGTAGCTAAATCAATAACACATTTAGGTTTAAAATTTTCTTGTAAATACCAAACGCAATCACATAATACTAGACGACCTTCAGCATCGGTATTCAATACTTCTACGGTTTGTCCTGACATAGTAGTGACAATATCACCAGGTCTTTGTGCATTACCACCAGGCATATTTTCAACTAGACCAACTATGCCTACAACATTTACTTTTGCTTTTCTTAAAGCCAAGGCTTTAAGTGCTCCAACAACAGCTGCAGAGCCACCCATATCATATTTCATTTCGTGCATTGAAGCTGGAGGTTTTAAAGAAATTCCACCTGTATCAAAAGTTACTCCTTTCCCAACAAAACAGATTGGATCTTCATCTTCATCTTCGCTACCGTAATATTTCATTATCACCATTTTGGATTCGTTAGCAGAGCCTTGACCTACGCCAAGTAAAGCTCCCATACCAAGATTAGTCATTTCCCTCTCTCCAATAACTTCAACATCAACACCAAGCGGGTCTAACTCATCGACAATTTTTTCAGCATAGCTAGCAGGGTAGTAGTTATTAGGAGCTTCATTATCACAATCTCTTGCTAATAACACCCGCATGGCT
>JABSSF010000169.1 GCA_013214485.1 Rickettsiaceae bacterium
TATGAGCCAAGCACAGTGAAGTCTGTTAGTTTTTTTTCAAGGGTTTTTAGCAATTCAGCAATAGCAAACAATCCATCATCGGGCCTAATGTCATTTAGCTCAGTTACACCCGCAGTAGGTGGTAGTATAATATGACCATTTGGCAAATTAACTACTGACTTACAAAATTTCTTAAGTAGTAGATTACCACCACTAATTCCAGCAATTAGTAGTGATTGGTCTTGATTATTAGTCAATCTCTCTATTTCCGCAGTAAACATTAATTGTTTATATTTAGCCTTACTTAACTTAGAACTAATACTAAGTTTATCTTGCCATTTTTGCTTAGCAAAATGTAAAAAATCATAGATAAAATCCCAATGTTTAGATTGATCTATATTTGGCACCTCTTTTACTTGCTTCAGACCAATCTCATTTGCTTCTAATTCATTAAATAAAAAAGCAAGTTCTTGCGACAGGGCAATTGCATGTTGTAAATTATAACCTAATTTTTCATATGAATGAATGATTTCTGCAAGCCAGAATTTTTCTTCTAAGCTACTAGCTGCAACAAATTGTTGCGAGGGAATTTGAAAAACCTCTTCATTTTCTGCACTAACTTCACTAATTGTTATAATTTTAGGTAATAAAGAAGTTCCTATTCTGGAAATTAAACATTTCTGTAAGTGAGAACATTCATACCCACTTGGTAAAATTATCTTTAAATCAATTAAATTATGCTTAAAATTAGCTATAACATAATTAGTAACTTCAGTAAAGAAATCCTCTTTATAATTTATTTTATATAAATTCATATATTAACAACGTATAATAAGTTAGTTTTGCTATCATAGCAAAACTAATTACCATTAACAACCTAACCTTACAAAACCCTGCAAATAAAATTACAAACTTACCCATCATAGGTATCCCGCTTATTAATAAGATCAAAGGTAAGAATCTACTATTCTTTATTAATCCCATTCTATCTTGTGATTTTTCTTTATCAGCAGATATTGGAGCTAGGATATTATATGTTATTTTGCCAAAAAGATAGTTTATTAATATAGAGACAAAATAAGCCATAGCTGTGACAATAATTATAATTATTTTGTTATAATCAAAAACTAACATAGAATTAATAACTATTTCAGTATTAATATTAAATGCTAAATTACTAACTAAAGTATCGACAAATAATAAAGCATATATTTCCAGCATTTTAAACTTTTCCTCTAATATTTGTCAGTAGCTTATATTATTATAACAATTAGTATAAAAATATACTTGCAAAGATCTATATAAATAAGTAGTTTAAACTAATTATTATAAACTAATCAACTGTAAAAATAATATAAGGAGAAAATTTATGTTAAATATTTCTTTCGTTAGTAAGGATATAGAAACTGTAGAAACAATTTTTGTTATGGTAAACCATCAAGGTAAAATGGATAGTGAAACTACTTTACTTGATAACAAACATCATGGCTTAATTTCTAAAACTCTGCAAGATAAACAAAAATTCAAAGGGAAATATGGTCAAGCAATAAACTTAACTACTACTAATAAGCAAGGGGAAATTCGTAATATTGTTATTATCTGTATCGGTGATGAAACTAAATTATCAACTCCAGCTCATGTTGAAGTTTTAGGCGGTAAGATTCATGGTATTGCTACTAAATTAAGAGCAAAATTAGCTGCCTTAGTGATTAATACTGATGTTGGTAATTATAAAAGAAATAGATTTGCAGCATTAATTGCTAGCGGGGCTTTACTTGGTTCATATCGTTTCGAAAAATATCATACTAAAAAAACAGAAGAACAGAAATTCATCACTGAAGATTTAGAAATAATTACTGAAGATATTAAAGACGCAGAAACAGCCTTTATAGAAAGAAAAGCAATAGCCATGGGGGTGTTTTTAGCAAGAGATTGTGTTAATGAAGCTCCTAATCACTTCTACCC
>JABSSF010000017.1 GCA_013214485.1 Rickettsiaceae bacterium
TAAAGCGCCAAACTGCATTTCATCTAAAGTAATAGGCGCTGCCCAACTAATACCATTAGCTGTCGAATATTTTTTATTGTAATTAAGTCTTGATACATCAATATTAAGACGTTTTGCTGCTGCTTTAGAAAGTGCAACATCACTTGCTCCAGTATCAACCATAAACTTCATATTACGACCATTTACTTTGATATTAATATAAAAATGGCCATCAAGACTTCTAGCAACAGTGATTTTTCCTTCCTCATGCGAAGAAATATAACTCGGGAAGACTACCGCAACAACTCGTTGGAAAGCATATTCAAATTCCGCTTTAAAGGCATATATTACGACAATTATGAACAAGATAACAAACCAATAACCCATCTTGCGGATAATTTCCTTACCACTATTATGAGCTAGTAAACTAGCTAAACCAACCGTGATGATAACTAAAGATAATATAGTTATTCCTATATTTTCCGTGGTAATATTGGCTTCATTAAATATTTCAGGATTTAGTTTAACTAATAATATAGCTAAAAAAACTACTACTATAAGTGCAAGAAATTTCTTTGACATGTTTTTTTAATTTATATAACCTACTATCTAGAGCATATAATTATATTGTAAAATAAATACTTAAAAATTTCTAGTAAATTTTGAAGTAGCGTTACAAGAGCATCTTTTTTAACCGTTTTGGCGTCATATCCGCCCTCAAGTTCTTGCGTATGTAACAGAGCCTAGCTGTACAACTAGGGCTTTGCTGGGGGTATTCTTAAAATTAGTGCAAAAAATAATTCAAATAACCTTACAATTTATTAGAACTAAATCTGGTAATACTTATTTCATCTAACATATTTGTTTCTAATTTCTGTTTAGCCAGGAATTCTTTGCGTAACTTATTTTTCAAGGCTATTTCATATTTTTTTAATTCAGAATATTCCGTATGTAATTTACGCTCAGAATTTAAGATTTCTTTAGCAATAGTTTGGATATTTTGATTTAAATCATATTCTCTCTTATCAATAACTGTTAAATATTGCTCTAAAATATAGCTATATTTAGTATTCACATATTCCTCTAATTCTTGTTTTTTTTCTTGTTGAAGCTGTGTTAGTTTTTTTTCTAATAGAGCGATTTGAGTTTCTAACCTACTAATTAAAGTACGCAATGAGTTAAGTTTGCTTTTTTGTAATTTTATTAAAGTGTTTAGAGTCTTCATTATATAAACATTACATTGATATATTTTATTTAGTGATACCTAATATTTTTCCCAGTTCTGCATAGGTTTTTTCCATAGGGCTTGCTTCATCAGGTGGTTGATGCAAAAATTTCTCTATTTTACCATAATAGCTAATCGCTTGATCAACTTCTGGATCAGTGCCTTTTTTATATGCTCCAAGGCGGATCATTTCTGCCATATCTTGATAGACAGATAACATTTTTTTTGCAAAGGCAATTTGTTTGTTCTCTAAAAAGCTATTACATTTTGGTACTGCTCTTGAAACGCTTTTAAGCACGTCAACAGCTGGGAATCTACCTCTCTCAGCAATAGTTCTATCTAATACTATATGGCCATCTAATAAACCTCTAACCGCATCACTAATCGGTTCATTTTGATCATCACCTTCAACAAGTACTGTAAATAATCCAGTAATGTTGCTATTATCTATTCCAGGTCCAGCACGTTCTAATATTTTTGGTAATTCACTAAATACGGAAGGGGTATAACCTTTAGTCGTTGGGGGTTCACCGATGGCAAGACCAATTTCTCGGCCAGCCATGGCAAACCTAGTTAAAGAGTCCATAATACATAATACTTCTTTACCTAGGTCACGAAAATATTCAGCAATAGTGATTGTCATATAAGTCGCTCTTTTACGCATCAAGGGTGATTCATCACCAGTTGCCATGATAATTACAGCTTTTTTAAGACCTTCCTTGCCAAGATATTCTTCAATAAATTCTTTTGCCTCGCGACTTCGCTCACCAATTAAGCCAATTACTTTAATATCAGTACTTGCATATCTAGTTAACATAGAAATTAAAACTGATTTTCCTACTCCACTTCCTGCAAAGATGCCAAGCCGTTGTCCATAACAACAAGGTACAAAACTATCGATAGATTTTACTCCAAGATCAATTTTTTTGCCTATCCTATTGCGTTTTTGTGATGGTAGTGGATTAGCTTTTAAATGGTATGCTTTATCACCATTACTTACCATAGCTTTACCATCAATTGGTTTACCAAATCCATCTAATACTCTACCTAACCAACTTTCATGAGGGTAAATAACATTTTCATGTTGATATACTTCAACTATTGCTCCAGAACCAATACCATCAATTTCATTAAAAGGCATTAGTAATACATATTCATTATCAAAACCTACAACTTCGGATAATATGTGAGTAGTTTTAGATGAATTATAAATTTTACATCTTGAGCCAATAGAGACGAAATCATTAATGCCACTACATTCGATAATTACTCCTCTAATAGAAGTAACTTTACCTGTAATTCTTATTGGTTTTATATCATCAATTTCGGCTTGCAGGGTTTCTATATATTCAATCATTTATTCCTTCTTGTTAAAGTCTACTATCTGAGGCTGGTAGAAAAAAATCTCCTTGCATGCCACCAATATTGATATCAATTAAAAATTTAGCAATTTCACCATTTTCTACAAATTCTGCAACGGTTTTAACGCCTAAATCTTCAGCTAACGTTATTAATGCTTCAACAAAAGATTTACTATGATCATTAGTAAGAATGTCACGGATAAAGCTACCATCAATTTTAATAATATCCACTGGAAGATTCAGTAATTGTTTAAAAGATGTAAAGCCAGAACCGAAATCATCTAGGGCAAAACGGCAACCAAGAGGGTGTAGACTATTAATAAATTTTTTTGTAGTTACATAATCCTGGTTAAGTGAAGTTTCAGTAATTTCAATAATTAAACGCTTTGAAACATCATGTTTTTTTAATAAATGTTCAGCTCTTTTTAATAATCTTTTATTAAGTACCCCGATATTAGAAATATTAACCGATAAGGTAATTTTTCTATCATTACGTAATTCTTGTATAGCCATTTCTAAAACAGTAAAATCAACTAAACTAATTAAGCCTTTACTTTCTGCATCAGTTATTATGGGGCCTACAGAAATTAGTTGTTTATTTTCATCAGGAATTCTTAGCAAACATTCATAATAAGAAATATTACCTGTTTTTCTATCAATAACGGGTTGATACATAAATTTTGCTTTATTATTACGTAATGAATCACGTAGCCAGTTTAATTTTTTATTATTTTCTTGTAATTTTTCTACTTCTATTGGATTATCTTCAAAACAATAATAACAGGTACGATCAAAAGAATTATTAATACCATAAGAAAGCATTGCTAGTAGCTTATCTACAGCTATTTTATTGTTAGAAGAAAATTTAATACTAGCAAAACAGCATTTTAAGTAGCCTTCAGGGGTTTTGGGGTCAATATATAGCTGAGTTTGACAGTAGATTATATATGCTATTTTTTCTACCTTTTTCTGATCATCGGGTAGAATTATATAGGCTTCTTCGTGTTGTTTGCAAATGATTACAGGATATTTGCCATTATTTTGACAGGCTTGTTTAACTATTTCATAAAATTTATCAATAAATCCCGAGGGATCATCCATAAGTATTACTAACTCATCTCTATTTATCAACTTTATGGATAATAAAGTGCCAGCTTCTTGTTTAGCTATTTCCTGCGCTAATTTAAATTTTATATCTTTGTTATTATTAAACATTAATCCTAAAAAATTTCCTCCAAGTTTTTTATAATACTGCTATAGCTGTCTCTATAAATATATGCCTGCACTTAATTATTATAAGTAATATAATTAGACTTTATTTACTTTAGGTATATAATAACAAATGGATAATGCAAGTAAAACTATAAAGAATTATGAACAGGAAAGTTCGCATCGAGCAGAAATTAAGTGTGTTAAAACCACATTATTTAGAAATTATTGATGACAGCAAGTCACATATTGGCCATAGCGGAAATCCTGGTGATAAGGAAAGTCATCTTACTATAAAATTAGCAACCAAATTATTAGCTGGAAAAAAGCGTATCGAGCAACATAAAATAATAAATGAATTATTAAAAGAAGAATTTGCTAACGGTTTACATGCACTATCTATTAAAATTGGAGACTATGATAATTAAATTATAAAATTATGACTCAGGAAAATATTTTAAAATTACTTGCAGGGCTAAGTAGCATAACAAAAAATAGCTCTGAGCTTGCGATAAAACAATTTGAAACAGCGATTGAAGGAATAATCAAAGGTAAATACGTTACCAGGGAAGAGCATGAAGATCTCAAAAAACTGGTGCTAAAACTGGAAAAACAGCTGAAAGATCAATCAAAGAAATAAAGTACTATGTTCGTTGCGTGTATATACCCAACTTGTCATCACCGTAAAACTTACTCTTTAAGTAAGTTTTAAATGACAAGCAAAATATAAAATTGTTTTTTCAACTTGCCAAGAAGATATAAAATGTGTATAGTTGCTTACATCTTTTAGAAGTTGCCCAAAAGAGGTAAGTTTTAAATATAAATAAATATATAATAAATTTAAGAGAACTATTATGCCTAAGATGAAAACCCATTCAGGAGCAAAGAAACGTTTTAAACTAACTGCTTCTGGGAAAGTAAAATCTTCTCAAATTGGTAAGAATCATTTTATGAGACGTCGTAGTAAAGTGCAAATTCGTGATAAAAGAGGCACGGCTTTACTTTCTCCTCAAGATTCTAAAAGAATAGTTAAAACATTCCTACCAAATGGTAATTAAGTAAAATAAGTTAAAGGAAGGCTTTCATGACACGTGCAAAATCAGGAAAAATATCAAAAAACCGTCACAAAAAAATCCTTAAATTAGCAAAGGGCTATCGTGGCAGAGCAAAGAATTGTTTTAAAATAGCAATTCAAAAAGTAGAAAAAGCATTACAATATTCTTATAGAGATCGTCGTAATAGGAAGCGTGATTTTAGAGGATTATGGATTCAAAGGATTAATGCTGCTGCAAGAGCTAACGGGATGATTTATTCACAATTCTTAAATGGATTGAAAAAAGCAGGAATAGAAGTAGATCGTAAAATATTATCAGAAATTGCTGTTAATAATCCAGAGAGTTTTACTCATTTCGTTGACCAAGCTAAAAAAGCATTGACGAGTAGTACAAAAGCTTAAATAATAAGCTTTAAATATATTAAAGCTTGGGTATAGAACATGGTAGTGCTAATTTATATCACTAAAATAGAGGGTTTATTTCTGGAGCTTAATTAGTATAAATGTTTACAAGCTAGGATAAATTGTTTATCATAAAATAAATATAGTAGGTTAAATATATAGATATATGTATATTTCTAGATTTATAGCCAGCCAGATTATGGTACTAAGAGAACCTGGCGCAAAAAAGCTGATTCCCCTAATAACTATGATTGTTGTTTCCTTTTTGGTGGTTTTCATTTATAGCGATAATATAAATAAGCAATCTAAGAGCGATCCACAGGAAAATAATCTGGTTATGTCATCAACACAGAACGTAACTTCAGATAATTCAGTAACACAAGATATCCAGGCAAAGCAAGATAATTATAATAAAAATATAGAACAATCTCACGATAATACTACAAAAGACATTGTAACGATCAAGAAGGGAGATAACCTTAATAAGATATTACAAGCGCAACAATTACCAAGTCAAGATGTGAAGCAATTAATAGCTCTAGCACAAAATGAAAAAATCACTCAAAGACTAAAGATTGGTCAAAAAATAGCGTTTGAATATGATTTAACTCTTATAGAGAATAATGAATCTGATCTTAATAAGGAACAACGTATTTTAAGTAAAATGTCTATTAAACAGGATAAGATTAGATCATTAGACTTTTTACGACAGGAAGATGGTAAGTTTATTGCCAAACAGGCAGTAGTACCGATGAAAAAAATGATTACTAAATATAATGCAACAGTAGATACAAGTGTTATTAACGCTTTGAAAAAAGAAGGTTTGTCGACTAATAGTATTATTGAACTAATTGAAGCTTTTAGTCATAAGGTTGATTTCCAAAGGCAGATAAAGCCTGGTGATCAAATTACAGTGATTACTGAAAAATATGTCACCTCTTCTGGTAGCGAATTTTCCCATCATGGCAACATACTCTATGCTGCAATAAAAACTAAAAACAAAGAACATAAAATTTACAGATTTAACTCAGACAAGGCAAAAGGTGATTATCCTTTCTTCTCAGAGCAAGGAGAAACTGCCAAAAGTGCCATTTTAAGAACTCCATTAAAATATTATCGGATATCTGGTAAATTTGGTTATCGTAAAAAACATCCAGTTCATGGTTATGGTAAAATGCACCCAGGAGTTGATTTTGCAGCGCCTAAAAATACACCTATTAAAGCCGCAGGTGATGGGAAGATAGAATATATCGGATGGAGTACGGGCTATGGACGTTTAGTTGTTATAATACATAATAATAAATTACAAACTGCATATGCCAATGCATCAAAATTTGCTAAATGTTTAAAGAAAGGTACAAAAGTCAAGCAAGGAGATACTATAGCTTATGTTGGCCGTTCAGGGACTGCTACTGGATATCATTTACATTTTGAAGTAAGGCAACGAAAAAAAGGTAAAATGGTTAAGGTTAATCCAATGACTTTTAAGCTAACTCCAGCTATAATACTTAAGGGAAAAGACTTAAAGAGATTCAACAAATTTAAAGCTGACATTAAAGAATTAAATGCAAAGCTTGATAAGGAAATTGAACTAGCTGAATATGAAGTAAGGGATATTTTAGTTGGAACTAATTAATCAGATCAGCTAAGATCAGTTATGAAAAAAAAAATACTTCTTTACTTATCATACATAATAATATTGATTTTTCTTGATCAATTGACAAAAAACTGGCTAATTTTATATTTACCAAAGCAGCCAGACAATTCTATAGTAATTACTTCTTTTTTTAAATTTATATATACCTGGAATTATGGCATAAGTTTTGGGATGTTTAGTCAATATTTGGAGTATAGTAATTATATTCTTTTGGTTTTAAATAGCTTAATTATTATGTATTTAATGTATATATTATTAAATACTAGCAGGCCACTATCTATTATTAGTTTTAATTTAATTATTGGTGGAGCTATTGGTAATTTAGTAGATCGGGTATTACATGGGGCAGTATTTGATTTTATTTATTTTCATTATCAAAATTACAGTTTCCCAGCCTTTAACTTAGCAGACAGTTTCATTACCATAGGAGCAATATTATTCTGTTATGATTATTTTATAGGAACCCGAACTTTACGTTAAACTTTTTCCATTCAGAGCAAAAACCCGTCATCTTGAGCCGACCTTTGGTCTTCCGCGTGCGATCCAGATTTGATTTTATTACATATTTTTTCTCTGGATGCTAGCACCCTCAACTGTTTGTGTCATAATAGATTCTTATGTCAACAGAGAGCCTAGTGCGTTACCATACATTTTTTTTTCTGGATAACCGTGAACGGATACCGCTAAAATGGCGTTATAAAGTTCGGGCTTCGTTGCAATAATTAACTTGACATAAACTCTTCAAAAAGAATAACAATATCACCTGTTGTTTCAGCTATTTCTAGTTTTTCATTTTTAGGTATTAACTTATTAGAAACATTATAATAATCATGATCTATACTGAGTACGTTATCGTCTTCCTGGTAATCATTTTGTTTATTTATATTACAGTTTTTAACGTATTCATCAAAATCCATACATGATATTTTAGACGTATCTAATAAATCCCATACTTTATTATAAAAACCATTTTTGTTAGCGTAGGCAACATGGTCTACAACTAATATTGTACAATCCTTTAAATGATCTTTTATCTTTTCTTGTGCTTTTATTCCTGATTTATAGTCTAATCCAGTAAGTAATTCATCTAATATTAGTAACTCAGGTTTATCTTCTATCATAAGCAATCTCATTATTAAAACTTGCTTTTCTTGTCCACCACTTATGACATTTTCTACTTGTTCATTTTGATTTTCGAAACTACCTGGTACTTTTAAATCAAGAAACTCTTTACAAAACTCTTTAAAACTTTTTTTGTTAGTTTCAATTTTTCTAAAGTCTAATTCTAATGCTATTTCATAAATTTTATGTTTGAGGGCTAGTGCCTCATCTAGTGTCATTTCATTTTCATTTTTTAAAGCAATTGTTTCAAACCAAGTTAGGTTAAAACCAAAATAAGCTTTTTGATTAATGATCATTGTCTTTTCTGGGTGAGATATAATGCCTGTGCTTATTTTATTTTTATCAAGTGATTTATTGATATCACTTATTAAAGAACTCTTGCCTGATACAGTGCCAGCTACAATGGCATAAATTTTTCCTTTTTCAAATTTAAAGTTAATATCCTTCATTAGATTTCTATTGATGTTTCCTTTATCATCTTGAATAGATAAGCTATAATCTTTTAAAATAAGTTCACCATTTTTGTTAACTTCATGTTGAGCATTATCAATTTTTTGTTTGTTGTGGAATTCTTGGAGAAATTTAATCATTTCTTCACCCAGTCCAAAATTGAGTACGAATTCGTTAGAATTACTAGGGCTTTTTCCTAGTAACCAGTTATTAAATTGACTATGTAACTGCTGAATTTTTGTAATATCATAAATATATTCATTATTATCTGATAAATATAAATATGTTAATAAATGCATAGGTAATTTTATGGTGCCAGTTATATCACCTAGTATGCTTTTAATTAATTGGTTGTTGCTATTATTACACTCTGCAATAGAAGCATCTTTTTTAAAATTTTCTTGTTTTGACTGAATTAAATCTTGCATGTTATTTGCAACAATTTGCTTTTTATGCCAAATAAATGATTTTTTTGAATGGTCTAATTTATTGCGAGCTTCTTCATCGACTGGATAATATAAAACTTTGTCTAATTTTGGCAAGAAATAATTAGTGTAAATTGATTCTAAACATTTTTGTACTACGAGGATAGATCCTAGCACTTTAGATTCTACAACAATATCTCTTAAAGAAAGTATTTGTTTTAATGAAGAAGTACATAAATTTTCTAAATTATTAATAGCATTATCATATGGATATGTTAAATTATTTGCATTTACATGGTCGTTTCCAGTTTCAATAAATTTCTCTCGCATTTGATTTTCAATATCTGGTCCAAGAGTTTTGCTATTAGTTGAAAATTTACTAGATATAATTGCTTGTGTAATATTAATGGCTGTGCGTACCATATAAGGAATTAAAATTTTGTTCATAGCAAAATCTTTATTTAATATTATTTGATTGTTTCCTTCTGTATTAGATGACATTTGATCAAATATTTTACTTAAAGTATGTTTATATAGCATCTGACTAATATAATATTCTGCAATTGTAATAGTAGCTTTCCATAAATAAGATTTAACAGTATGTCTTAATATAGGACTCTTAAAAGCTTCGGAAACATCATTAGCACAAGTTCTAACAGCTTGAATAGGATCAGTTGTTAAGAGATTACTTATGTTAGCTAATTCTTCCCACGAAACAACATTTTTAGGATCAAAAATCTTATTTATCAAAATTATTCTACCTAGAGAATCCTCTATTCTGGTAGAATAATCGAATGGGTTGTTTGTGTTATAGTAACTTGCTGTTGCCCCTAGGGTTAAAGATAGTGCATCGCTTAAAATTGGGTGATTATAAGTAGCTGGTATTTTTATTATAAATTGATCTCCAGCAGGTTTAATAAGAAAATAGTTTAATAAACTTGTTGTAAGAAAATTATTGCTAGCTTTAAGATCATCATTTTCAGCATTAATTTCTGACTTTAGTTCGTTATTATTACTATTTTCTGGATAATAATAATTCCAAGTGCTGTCAGCCATTTTAGCTATAGTCATTAAACATGCAGCATCTCTACCTCCTATCGTATAACCAGTAATACCAGCAGCAGCAGTTGAAATTGCCTCGTTAAAATTTTTACTATTAAATAGATAGTGTATATCTTTTGCCATAATTGGAACTCCATTAAATTTGTAATTAATAAAAAATTGTTATTAGATTAAATTAATATCCGTTAACAGTTCTGTATTTTGACAATTAGAGTTACAAAAATTAATACGTAAAATCTACCCAAGTAATAATTACCTGATATTTATGGGACTGTTGACAAATGGGTAAAGGAAATATTTTTGTTCTTTTTTCCTGCAAAAAAGAATTATTTGATTTTTCTTCTTGACGGAAGAAATAATTCGTTTAGTATCTTCATTTAAGGATGGTAAATTACTGATCCTGAGATGTGAAAAGTCTCATAACAATGTGGTTCGTGCACGGATTACCATTAATAGTGCATTCCTCGGTTTATCAAAACAATTTAGAAAAATGCTAGGTTGTATATATGGTCTGGGAGATTTTAGCGTATGTCCAAGGTTATTTTAACCTAAAGGCTATGATAGCTGTTCTTTGTTACAGTCTTTTCACCTCCCCGATAAAGTTGTAACTTAACAATTACTCCCAACACCATATAAATAATTATAGGAATAATTACAAAAAACGACCGTAAGAAAACAAGTTATAATTAAACCATCCCCGATAAAATTGTAACTAAACAAATTACTCCTGACACCACATAAATAAATTTATATATCTTTATAATAATCAAAAATAATAAAATTTCCAGTTATTTCTTTCTTTTTTTTCAAGTTAGTAATTTTTGTATCCCGAGTAAATCATACCAAGTAGTTTTTTTCTGCATTGGTTGTCTTAGTAAATATGCTGGATGAAAAATTGCGGTAGTCTTTATTGGCTTAGTTAAATATCTGTTATTATATAAATAGTTATTTTTTCTAATCTTACTAATGCCATCGTGATTACCAAGCAAACTAGTTGCTGCAGTACTACCTACCATAACTATTAGTTTAGGATTAATTAATGCAATATGTTTTTCGACAAAAGGACGGCAAATGTCAATTTCTTCTTGTGTTGGCCGACGATTACCTGGTGGTCGCCAAAAAACAGTATTAGTAATATAAGCATTACTCTTTCTCGAAATACCAATAGAAGCTAACATATTATCAAGTAATTTGCCACTTTCACCGCAAAATGGGATGCCATATTTATCCTCATTAGCTCCTGGGGCTTCACCAATAAATAATATTTTAGCACTAGAAACCCCTTCGGCAATTACTGTATTAGTAGCAAATTTCTTCAAACTACATCCAGTAAATTGTTGTAAAGTTTCCTTTAACTCAGCAAGGGTTTTTACTTCATCTGCAAGTTTTCTTGCTGTGCTTACTGGAGAAGCATCTATTTCTTCTATCGTAGTTTGTGCCATAGCTTGTTCCTTTATTACATTTTTAATTTCTGTTTGCGTAACTATATTATCTATTTCAGGTAGATTATGCTTATTTAATTTTTCTTGTATTTGCTTTGCCCATAATTTTCCACTAGATTTTTGCAAAGAACAATAATATTCTATTTGAGTATGTTGCAGCCATTTTAATTGCAATATTTTTTTTTCTAAATTATCCATATTCATCTATGCAAAAATTTGAGTTTACCATTCCTGAAAATCTTGACAAAACTAGGTTAGATAAAGCTTTAGCTATTTTATGCGAAAATATTTCACGCACTCAAATTCAAAAAGCAATTAAAAACCATAATCTTACTCTAAATGGAGTAATTATTTCTGATTTGAAAGCTATCGTCAAGGAGAACGATCATCTTAAATTGAATATTCCAAATCCAGAACCACAAGAATTAATTCCTCAGGATATTAAATTAGATATTATTTATGAGGATGATGATTTAATAGTTGTGAATAAACCAGTTGGCATGACGGTACATCCTAGTCCTGGAAATATGACAGATACTTTAGTTAATGCTTTATTATTTCATACTAAAAATTTATCTGATGTTAAAGATGCTACGATTAGACCTGGTATAGTACATAGATTAGATAAGAACACTTCTGGATTAATGATAGTTGCTAAAAATAATTATGCTCACATTGAGCTGGCCGAGCAAATAAAGATGCGAAGTTTAATGAGGAAGTATAAGGCATTAATTTGGGGAGTTCTTAATCCTAGCTCAGGAGCTATTGATATAAATATTGCTCGCAGTAGAAAGGATCATACTAAAATGACTACAGTGGCTACTGGTGGTAAAACAGCAATTACTCATTATCAAACTTTAGAGATATTTTATAATGGTTTATTTAGTTTATTGGAATGTAAATTAGAAACAGGAAGAACTCATCAAATTAGAGTGCATTTGAGTAAATCACGTCATTCGATTGTTGGAGATCAAGTCTATGGTAATAATTTACGAAAAATTAAAGGGTTGCAGAATGATAAGTTAAAGTCTGCTTTAACTAATTTTCGACACCAAGCTCTACATTCATATTATTTAAGTTTTACTCATCCAGTAAGTAAAAAGCTACTTGAATTTAACAAAGAACCACCAGATGATTATAATCAGTTACTAAGTACTTTAAAGTCACAAGAAAGTAATTGACTCAAGCAATAAAAGGCAATAATATCAACAAAAATATTATTATCATTATGAAATTATTTAAATTCTTATCAATATTATTATTTACCATTATCATATCTAGTTGTGACAATAGTAGGGATGAAAATGAATGGTTAGTTGGTACAAGTCCAGATAATCCTCCATATGAATATATAGAAGATGGTAAAGTTGTAGGCTTTGATATTGATGTTATTAACGAAATCGGTAAACATTTAGGTAAAAAAATAACGATACAGAATATGGAATTTCATAATTTGTTAGCTGCTCTTTCGAGTAATAGTCTAGATTTATCCATTGCTGGATTTTCAATTACTTCGGATCGAAAAACTAGAGTTGATTTTTCGGTTCCTTATACCTCTGCGACAGTAGCATTACTATATAAAAAGAAAAGTAAAATTGACTCACTAAGCGATTTAAATGGTAAAAAAGTTGGAGCTCAATTAGGTACTATATGGAGTTTAATTGCTCATGATTTAGCATTAAAATATAAATGTAATGTTAGTGCTTTATCTAATAACTTATTATTAGTAGAAGAATTAAAATCTGGTAGTATTAGTGCAGTTGTATTAGAAGAAGCCCAAGCAAAGAAATTTACTAAAATAAACTCACAATTAGAAATGTTTTTATTGAATGATTTTAGTTCTTCATTTGCGATAGCTTTTCCTAAAGGATCAAAAATAAAGACGAATGTTGATCATACGATTAAGACTTTGCATCGTAATGGTACTATAGACAAATTAAAAACAAAATGGGGAATTAAATAGTGCACAGCGATGAATTTAAAGCTGCGGTTGGTAAGTTTCCTACTGGAATTGCCATAATTACATGTAACGATTTAAATACATTATATGGTTTTACTGCTAATTCATTTACTTCAGTTTCTTTAAGTCCTCCACTTATTTCCTTTTGCCTTAATCATAGTGCTCGTAGTATTAAAGCATTTAAGAATAGTGATTATTTTGCAATTAGTATACTTGCTAATGATCAAAGTGAAATTTCTCAATATTTTGCTACGCCGAAAAAAAAAGACAGATTTCAAAATACATCTTATCAATTGGGAGAGGCATCAAATTCAGCTTTGATTATTGGAGCTACTTGTTGGATTGAATGTAGTAAATATCAACAAATAGATTGTGGTGATCATACTATTTTTATTGGCAAGGTTGAAAAAACCAAAATTAATAATGACAAACCACCATTATTATATTACTCTAAAAAATATTGGGATGTAACATGAGTATTAAATTAGCTATTTGTGGTTCCAGTGGTAAAATGGGACAAGCTATAATAAATTTGATAAAGTCTAATCCGCAAAAATATGATTTTGAAATAACTTATCAATTTTCTCGAAAAAGCAATACAGATTTAGGCAAATGTTGCCAGCTATCAGAGATAGTTATAGATTTTTCAACGCCTGAAGTTATTAAATCTTTGCTTAAGCAAGCTACGGTATATAATACTAAATTAGTCATTTGTACTACGGGTTTTACAGAAGAACATTTTAAATTAATGGCAGAGGCAACTAAAAAAATAGCAATATTATATGCAGCAAATACTAGTATAGGAGCTAATCTTCTGGCTAACATGGCGGCAAAAGTAGCTACTATATTACAACATAAAGATTTCGATACAGAGATTATTGAAGCGCATCACCGTTACAAAAAAGATGCGCCTTCAGGCACTGCTTTGATGATTGCAAAAGAAATAGCAAATGCCACTGATCTTGATTTAAATAATAGTCTAAAATATGATCGCTGTAATAATGATAATGTTAGAAAGAATAATGAAATAGGAATGTCAGCTATTAGAGCAGGGGGAATATATGGTGAGCATAATGTTATATTTGCTAGTAATAATGAAGTAATTAAATTACAACATCAAGCTTTAAACCGTGATTGTTTTGCTGATGGTGCATTAATCGCTGCTAAATGGTTATATACTCAAAAACCTGGATTATATAATATGCAAGATATATTTAATGACTAATAAATCTATTTATAGAGCTTACGATATTAGAGGTAATACTACCACAGATCTATCTGTAGAAATTGCCTATAAAATTGGTTATGTTTTTACCAAATTAACTATAAATGCTACTAACAAAGTTATTGTAGTAGGCATGGATGGTAGGCTTAGCTCACCAGCTTTATGTAATGGTTTAATTTCAGGATTAAAAAACGGTGGAGCAGAAGTGGTGTTTATTGGCTTATGTTCAACACCAATGTTATATTTTGCTGATTATAAATTTAAACCTGCTGCTAGTGTTATGATTACGGGGTCGCATAATCCTAAAGAAGATAATGGTTTTAAAATACTACAGAATAATCGTCCTTTTTTTGGCGAGATGATTCAGGAGCTAAAGAGGGTTATAGAAGGACAAAAATGGTCTGATATTAAGATAGATAATTATCTAGAGACAATAAAGATATCCGACGTAAGTAATGATTATGTTGCAGCTATTATAAATGATTCTAAATTTAATCGTAAACTAAAAGTAGCTATTGATACTTCTAATGGTGCAGCAAGTGAGATTACTAAAAAACTGAGTCAAGAGTTACCTTTAGATTTTATTATATTTAATGATAAAATTGATGGTAATTTTCCAGCGCATAATCCAGATCCTATGGTTGCAGAAAATTTAACTCAATTACAAAAAATGGTGTTAGAAGAGCAATGTGACTTAGGTGTTTGTTTTGATGGTGATGGTGATCGTATTGGAGTAGTTACTAATTCTGCCAGGATAATTTATGGTGATCAGTTACTCTGTATTTATGCTAAGCAAGTACTAAAACATATACAAGGAGCAACTATTATTGCTGATGTAAAAGCTAGTGATATTTTTTGTTCTTATGTGACTAAACTTGGTGGTAAACCATTAATTTGGAAAACTGGCCACTCTTATATCAAAGCAAAAATGCAAGAGATTAAAGCCCCACTTGCTGGCGAAATGAGTGGTCATGTTTTCTTTGCTGATCGTTATTTTGGTTTTGATGATGGTCTATATGCAGCGATGAGATTATTAGAAATTTTAGCAAATTCAGATTCTTCTCTTGATGAAATGATTGGTGCATTACCACAAATGTATAACACTCCAGAAATTAGAATTAAAGTTGCAGAAGATAAGAAATTTTCCTTGATCAAGCAGATAAAACAAGATATGTTGCGACAAGGAATAACGTTTAATGATATAGATGGGCTTAGAGTAGAAGAAAAAAATGGTTGGTGGTTGCTTAGAAGTTCAAATACAGAAGCAGCAATTAGTATTAGAATCGAAGCGACAACTAAAACGGGGCTAGAAAAATTACAAAATCGCTTACAAAAATTGTTAGCTAATTATAATGTTTATATGATATAAATAAATTTGATGGAAATAATTGCAGGTTCAAGTAATTTAGTATTGGCACAGCAGATAGCTAAAGCTACTGGAGCAAAAATGCTAAATACTAAGATAGACAATTTTGCTGATGGAGAGTTAAAGATTCAAGTGTTGGATTCTATTGGCCAGGATATAATGATTGTTCAATCTACATCACCACCTGTAAATAATCATTTAATGGAATTGTTGTTACTAGCAGATACTGCTAAAAGAGCTGGGGCAAAGAATATTACTACAATTATCCCTTATTTTGGTTACAGTAGACAGGATCGTTGTGTTTATAAGTATGGCCCTATTTCTGCGAGTTTAGTAGTAAAATTATTTGAAACCAGTGGAATTACTGAAGTAATTACATTAGATTTGCATTCTGCGCAACTTGAAGGGTTGTTTAATATCAAGATTACTAATATTGACCCTGCTAGCTTATTTTATGCTGCTTTTGAGCAAGAAAATCTGAATAAAAACTCTGACAATTTAGTAGTAGTATCTCCTGATATTGGTGGTATTCCAAGAGCGCGTAATTTTAGTAATTTAGTCGGTAGCCAGTTAGCAATCATTAATAAAAGTAGGGATAATAATAATATCTGTCATATGGATGAAATTATTGGTAATGTAGAGGGCAAAAAATGTATATTAGTTGATGATATTGTTGATTCAGCAAATACTTTATGTTTAGCTACTAAACTGCTTGCTGATAATGGCGCTGAAATGATTATTGCTTTTGTGACTCATGCAGTATTATCAGCAAACGCAGTGGAAAAAATTCAACGATCTAATTTAGATAAAATTTACGTTTCTGATTCGATATTGCAGCAAAACTTACCAAATAAATTTCATATATTACCAACTGCAAAACTTATCAAAACTGTAAAAATGTCAATTTAAAAAATAATTGGCTAGCTGCACTAGTTTTGAATTCATGGTTAGACTTAGTTAATTATACATTAGTAAATTTTTAGTTGTAATTAATTGCAAAACAGTTTAAAAATCCACATAATTATTTAATTAGTTATTATTAATTTTAATTAATCATATGGGATTTAATCTTGATATTGCGATATTTACAATATTTGTAGCTGTGACTTTAATAGTTGGTATATTATCTAGCCGTGGTGTTACGAATATAAGTCAATTTGCTCTAGGTGGTAGAAATTTTTCAACATTAGCTTTATCAGCAACAGTAATTGCTACTTGGTCAAGTGGTAGTATTTTTTCTTATACTATATCAGAAACTTATAAAAATGGTTTACATTTTATTATCCCATTTATAGGTGATGGTCTTGTTTTAGTAATTATAGGATATTTTTTAGTGCCTAGAATGGGAGAATTTTTAGGTAAATTATCTATAGCTGAAGCATTAGGAGAAATTTATGGTAAAAATTCTAGATTAATAATTTCTATTATAGGTATCCTGGTATGTATTGGGGTTACAGCAGCACAATTTAAAGTTTCTAGCAATTTAATGAAATTACTATTTGGTGTTAGCAGCTTTAATGCTACTTTGATAAGCGCTATGGTGGTGATATTTTATTCTGCTTTTGGTGGTATTAGAGCAGTTACATTTACCGACATATTACAATTTTTTGCTTTTGGAACAATAATACCAATTGTAACTTTTTTTATATGGCAAAGTTTTAATGATCATAATGCATTATTTATTAATATAAGCAATAATCCATCTTTTGATTATCAAGAGGTATTTAGTTTTGAAAATCCAAGGTTTTTCGTTAACTTAAGTATATTATGCTATTTTATGTTACCTCGTCTTACTCCAGCATTATTTCAACGTGTTTCAATGGCAAAAAATATAAACCAAGCTACTAAAGCATTTTTAATAGCAGGATGTTGCTGCTTATTAGTAGATATGTTAATTTGCTGGATAGGAATATTATTATATGGTTCAGATTCTGGCTTAGATCCAAATGACTTGTTTTCTTCATTGCTTAACAATTATTCAGGATTTGGTTTTAAAGGGTTTATAGTATCTGGAGTTATGGCAATGATTATGTCTACTAGTGATTCATATATTAATTCATCATCGGTCATGTTTACAAATGATTTTTGTGAATATTTTAAGCTTATTCAGAAAAAAAACGAAATTATTGCAATAAGAGCCTTTTCTATAATTGTTGGGAGCTTTGCCTTTATTTTAGCGGTAAAAGCACAAACCATATTAGGTTTATTGATGATGATCGGAGGGTTATATAATGCAGTACTTACTGTGCCCTTGTTATTTGCATTATTTGGATTTCGTAGTAGCAGTAAATCATTTCTAATTGCAGTGACCTGTGGAGTAACTATTACAACAATTTGGAGAATATATTTTGCAGACAGCGGAATAGACAGTGCGATCCCAGGAATGCTTGCCAATTTTATAGGTTTATTCGGCACTCACTATTTATTAAGACAACCAGGAGGTTGGGTTGGTTTGAAAGATGGAGGGAGATTTGCAAAGATTAAAAAAGAAAAAAAATATAGATGGCAAAAACGTATTCAAAATATTAAGGAGTTTAACTTTATTAGATTTTGTCTAAAAAATAGACCAGATAGCGAAATAGCATATCCTCTGTTTGCATTATTTTCTATTGCTGCAGTTTATTCAGGAATGTTTTCTATAGATGAAGTTATCAGAGCAGGACATGCTGATATTTTAGATAAATTTTTTCATTCGGTGATAATTATTTGTTCGATTTTCTTAACCTATCCGATCTGGCCAGTAAGCCTTAAAAGTGATAAATTTATTGGTGTAACTTGGACCTTTAGCATTTTTTATATTTTGATTTTTGTTAGTAGTTTTCAGTTAATAATTAGCCAATTTGGTGGCTTTCAGGCGATGATTTTAATGATGAATATTATTGTTTTAGGATTGCTTAGTCGTTGGTATATATCGTTATTTATGACTGTTATTGGTGTTATTTTAAGTGTACAATTTTTTAAACTCTATATGGGTATAGATAGTTTGCCAAGTAGTATGGTTAGTACAAAGTTTCAATTAATGTATATATTATTACTTAGTTCTAGTGCTTTGCTTATATTTCTTAAACCCAAGCAAGATCAACTTAAAGTCTCTGAAGCAAAAAGTGATTATTTCAGTGAAAAATTTACGGAACAACAACAACGTATAGAAGCATTAGAAGACGTTAAAAACGAAATTTTGCGTAATATACCACATGAATCTAATACCCCACTAACTGGCGTTACTAGCTTACTAGAATCACTAT
Source organism: Rickettsiaceae bacterium (assembly GCA_013214485.1). Lineage (GTDB taxonomy): Bacteria > Pseudomonadota > Alphaproteobacteria > Rickettsiales > Rickettsiaceae > JABSSF01. Next base: position 19,185 of record JABSSF010000017.1, read on the forward strand.
GTAGTAATTTTAATAATTTATCGAGAGAATATATTTATGATATTTTAAAAGATATAGAAAGCAGTGGCGAGAGGTTAAAAACATTTGTCCAAAATACTATGGATTTATCTAGATTAGTAACAGGTAAATATGATTTTAAAACTGGGGAAGTTAATTTAGGAGAATTGATTTATGCAAGAGTCAAAATTTGTAAAAAGCTTTATCTAGAGGAAAAAAAGAAAGATTTTCTACAATTCTACTATGATATTGAAGATGATATAAGATTGTCCTGCGATCAAAGATATATTACTAAAGTCATTGATAATATTATAATAAATGCTATTCAATACACAGATGATGGAGAAATAAATATAAATTTAACAAAGGATTACAAGACTAATAAGATATTATTTACTGTCAGTGATCAAGGTATTGGTATTCCAACAAAAGATTTATACGAAATATTTGCTCCTTTTATTGTAGGGTCTAGAACTAAAACTCCTGCTGGAGGTCGAGGTATAGGTCTTGCTGTTGCTAAAGAAATCGTCAAATTACATAAAGGGAAAATCTGGGCTGAAAGCATAGAAGGTAAAGGTTCTACCTTCTTTGTTGAATTATGAATGAATGCATGCGAACTTTCAGTGGAGATGCTTAAATGTAATAAAATTAAACCTGGACGCCTGAGTCAATATAAAGCCAACTCAAGATTGTACACGCTTGCATACTTACTTCTGTTTTTGTGCCTTATGCGTTAAATAAAAAAACAACCCACCAATTAAGCTAGAGGCAATAAAAAACATAAATACTGCTTCCCAGCCGAGTCTATCGGAAATAATCCCAATACATATTCCAGATATCGCTGATCCTATATAACCAAAAGTACCCACCAATCCATTTGCAGTACCTACAGCTTTTTTAGAAGCAAATTGTGCTGATACTACTCCAACTAGTATTTGAGGCCCATAAACAAAAAAACCTATAAAAATAAAAATAATTGAACTTAGAAGCTCATAACTAGTTGGCATTTGCCAAAATAATATTAAAAACCCAGCTAAGGCAATCATAAAAAAAGCACCAACAACGCTTCTTTTTCCTTTAAAAACTCTATCAGATAATAATCCTGCAGCTAAACCACCAACAAGCCCTATCGCCTCAAATAAAGCAACTTGCCACCCTGCAAAAGTTAAACTTATTCCCTTATATTCTATTAAAAATAAAGGACCCCAGATAGTAATACCTAATCTTACTATATATAAAAACATATTTGCTAAACAAACATACCAAATATTCTTGTTAGTAAAAACTTTCTGTACAATCTCCCTCGTTGAAAAATTAGCTTTATCATCTTCAGCTATTATATTATAACCAATCTCACCTTTATATGTTTCTACATTAGGCAAATTCAATTTTTGTGGTGATTCGCGAAGTAAAGTAAATAAAGCAATTGCTACAATTATAGCTATTATACTTGGTATCCAAAAGGCATATTGCCAACCAAGATGGGTTACTAAATAACCACATAATATTAGAGTCACCGCCCCACCAATTTGATGTGAAGCTGCTCCCAATGCCCATTTTGTTCCAAGTTCCTTTGGGGCAAACCAATGTGTAAGCATCCTAGCAACTGGTGGCCAGCCCATTGATTGAAACCAATTATTTAATATCCAACCAAACCCGAAAATTAATAAAGTTTCATTAAAGCCGAAAAAAAAGGAGATTATTGCCGAACAAAATAAACCTATCGGCATGAAATATCTAGCATTAGATAAATCACTTAAATAACCATTAACAAACTTACCAATACCATATATTATCGATGCTATAGAAAATATTAAACCAAGTTCAGTCTTTGTATATCCTAGCTCCTCAATAAAAGCTGGAACTACCATTGATAAATTTTGTCGACAAAGATAATATGCTGCATAACCTAATATAATTGAAATTAAAATACGTACCCGCCAACGATTATATCTTTTTCGTTCTTTCATTGGAATAAATGGTAAATCTGTAGCTGATGCTCTTGTCGTAGCATTAGAAGATTTAGATACAGTATAATTTTTGCCCACTAATTCCGCCATAAATTTTTGTTGTAGTTTCTATTCTATAGTCAAATAACTTGAAATAGGGATAGGCGCAAACGCTACAGCCTATCTTACTACTAGGTAAAGTGTGAGCAACGACGCGA
>JABSSF010000170.1 GCA_013214485.1 Rickettsiaceae bacterium
AGTTGTTTCTGTATTCATTTTTTTAATTTTCTCCTCATTCTATAGGAGTTTTGAACACAAAAACTTGACTATTTCCCTAAAAGCAATATAATTATATATATAAGAGCATCGGTCAGATATCTTATAAAAAATATATTTATAGGGGGTTAGTGTTTTTGTATACTAACTCCTTATTTATTATCTAAATTTCCACTATTTAGTTTTGCTATAATTTCATCTTTACCTTTTAACCTCTCTTTTTCTAAAAAGTGTTTAGCAGCACGAATTAACCAAGAAGTTCTAGTAGAGTAATTGCTAGCACAAATTTGGTCAATTTCTTCTACAATACTAACAGGAAACTTGACTGAAAATGCTTTAGTCTCCTCTTTTTTTATCGCCATAACAATTTATAAAACTAATTAATAATAAATAATACTTATTATAAACATATTTTATACATTATATAATACAAAAACAAACAGAAAGATACAAAAAAATGATTTAGGTGTTGTAAAGTTACAATATAATAAAAAAAAAACCCTAAGTAATTTACGGTAATACGAAGTTTAAAGTATATAGTATATTATATAGAGTACACTATATATAATACATAAATTCTAAGAAAGCTTTAAACATAGGTTATAAAACACGATAAAGTATACTATATACTATATACTCGATACAGTATATAGTATACTTTATCCCCTGTGCCTTATATCCCCCACCTCAAGGAAGGGGTTTTACGGCACAGGGGATAAGTTAAACTTCGCGGCCGCGAAGTTTAAAGAATTGACATCCTCTCCTTGCTTTAGCTGGGAGAGGATGTCAAAGACTTGGTTACCTAGTGCTTCTTTTATCAACTATCCAAGAAGAATCAACATTAAAGCCCATTTTTTTTAAAGATCTTAGGATTACAGTAGTTTCTGTTTCGCCTTTATGTTTTTTTACATATTCTCTAATGTCCTCTTTTAGATTTTCAGGTATGCTAGCCACTATTCTAGTATACTTCATAGGTGAAAATGTGTCCTGTGCTCTGTTTGTGGATTCAGTATCACCATTCTTTTTTGGAACTGTAGCAGAGGGAACAGTACTTAAAATTGATTTTAGCTTCTTACTACTCACTTTAATATCTCTTTTACATTAAAAACTTGATCTATTTCTGATACAATAGAACTTATATCTTTAGCTGCCCTACCATCAGGATCCGTAATACAAGGAGAAAGCCCTTCCAAGGCTGTTTCTGGATATATTATTCTGTGGTACATTTCTGAGTTTAGAATTAAATATCCAAGTTCTTGTAATTCAGATCTGAGTTGTTTAGCTATAACAATGCCTTGCATAGTCATAGTCAAAACCATTCTGTACTTAATAGGAAATGTTATTCTTTCTGGTGTGTTGTTTAACTCCTTTATCAGATTATAAGTGTCTATAGCACCTGCGACATCATCAGCAGATGTTTTAAGGGGTATTATTGCTAGGTCAGATTTAACTAGTGCATGTATAGTTGTTTTGTTTCTAAAGCCACCAGTATCTATTATGATGTGAGTATACTGAGACTTAATTTCATCTATAAGATTAGAAACAGTTTGTTCAGGTTCTGCTAAGACTGTTAGCTTTTTAAGTAATCCTTCTGGGTTATGTCTTCCTACTATGCTTGCTTGAGGGTCAGCATCGATTATTGCTACTTTGTACCCAACATTGACCCAATGAGCAGCTAAATTTCTAGCCAAAGTAGATTTACCAGCCCCCCCTTTACTTGTTGCAAGTGTGATTATTTTCGTTTCCATTTAATACTCTTGTTTTAATTATGACTCTTATTATACAATATAAAGTGTACTTTATATTGTATAAAATATAATACATAAACAAAAAAACTAAAGCTAATGCAAAAACACAACACGATAACAGAGTGTACTGTATACAG
>JABSSF010000171.1 GCA_013214485.1 Rickettsiaceae bacterium
ATGAGTCATTTAAAGGAGAGTGGAATTACATTATAAAACCTATTAAATATTAAAGTTATTTTTGCAAGCTTCCAAAGGGTAGTTTTAGAATACGAATTTAGTTTTTCAAGAATAAAAAAACTGGAAAGAGAGTATCTTTCCAGTTTTAAAATTATACTTTTTTATAATATATATTTTTTATATTATAAAAGTTTGTTTATTAATAACCTAAGAAGTTAAAAAGCTGATTTGCATAATAATAAACTCCAGATAGGCCGTCATTATCATTTCCACCAGATAGTTCTATATTATTATTTTGTGCTGGATCTTCTTCTATTTCGAATAAATCTCCAATTTTTATTCCAATTATTTCTTCTTCTGAACTACCTGAGAAAATTTGAGTCATTTCTTCATAACCATTATTATGTTGGTTTGGTAATTCTTTTGCAGGTTTAAACATTACAGTTTCTTCCTGAAATCCATAATCTTCTTCATCTGCATAATTTTCATTTATTGCTAGATCTAGAACTGGAGCATCTTTTGCAACATTATCATTTTTCTTTTGGTCATTATCAAGTACAGAAGTTGCTTTAGCTTTAGCTACTTTTGCAGCAACATCGTCTTCTCTAACTGCATCATCAGCAAAAGGATTGAAGATATCATCATATTTAGCAATTTTATCTTCTTCATAATTAAAATAATCTATGTTTAAATCTTGACTACTAAATAAATCATCTTCATCAGAAAATATAGGAGTAAAATCAAATCCATCACCGTTATTTTCATCTTCTAAAGAATTGTTCATTGCGTCAGCTATATTTTTTTGTACATTATTAAAATCAGCTATTGTTGTAAGTAATTCTGAATTTTGTGACTATAAAGCAACCAATTATGGATTTTTATCACAATATACTATAAGTGTAATAAACTATCTAAATTATAAAATTTTATTATTGCATTAAAAAATAATCTGGACATTATATCTTTAATAAACTGGTAAATTTTTATAAAACAAATTAAAACATTATTAAATTGTTATATTTACAAAAACTAAGGAAACGAAATATTTGGTTAATTATTCGTTATTTGATAATTAGACATCAGATGCTTGCTCCTAAATTTGATTTTAAATGCTATATTGATTTTTATAAAAAAGATTTTATTTCTGATCATTTTGTGTTGTGTAATAAAGGTAAGATATTAGGTATAGCACAAGTAGTTCCTTTATCAGAAGAAGCTGTTGAACTTAGAAGATTTGCGATTATCAAAAAATATCAAAAGCAAAAATATGGTAAACGTTTCATAGCATGTCTTATTAGCTACCTTGCTGAAAATAAAGAATTACGTTATATAGGTTTACTTGCTCAAATGCATAATGTTAATTTTTACCGTAAAGTCGGTTTTGAATTAATTTCAGAGGAAATTATAAATGATGTTTATATCGCTAGAATGGGTGGTATGGTAAATATAGATATCCATACTATAGTCGAACAAAGTAAAAATTCTTCAAAATAATCTATTAATTTTTCACTAACTTAGATATTAATTATTAATAAAATATTTTGTAAAAATCATATTTAATGTTACAATATTATTAAGTATCAGGATTAATAGGATAACTTTAATTATGAAATCCTTAAAAAATAGAAGAAATACTAAGATAAAATCTCAACTTCAAAAGGTAAAAAGTAAGACTGATGATGATTTAGTTTTGAGTCATAAAAATAAGCCTAAAGAAGAAGCTTTAAAGTGGTATCAAAAATTATTAAATAGACTCAATATTGCGTATGAAAAATCTGGGTTAAAATGGTTTTACGAGAAATCTGGATTAAAAATTTTAAATAAACATTTAGGAATATTATCAAGTGGTAATGCAGCTATAATATTAGCA
>JABSSF010000172.1 GCA_013214485.1 Rickettsiaceae bacterium
ATAATTAATTGACCTGCATTAGCCTCACCACCAACAGAGTTAATACCAGTTGTATTAGCTATATTTGCATTATTGCCTAATGTTAACTTACCGACCTTTGCTAAGTCATTATCTGATGTTATTGTTATACCACCTTTCATATGAACTGCAGAATTAATAGTTGCTGAACCTTGAGCTGCTACTGTAAATGTATTAATTTTATCCTTAGCATTTGTTATTTCACCTATACTACCATTAAAGGTTACATTTGATCCTGTAACAACTAATTTACCATTATTATTATCACCAGCATTTCCGTCTTTAAAATTAGAACCTATTACTTTATTATCTCCACTAAAAGTTACAGTAACATCCTGATCATCAAAAACAAAACTAGGAGAACCTACACTACCTTGAAATACTGCAGGAGTATTAGCATTAACAAATTTAATAAGCTGAGCATTAACATCACTAGCAAAAATTAGAGCATCACCAGCATTAGGACCAGTACCAGCAGGCGTTATCAAAACTTCCTTTATGTTAGCATGAATTGAAGAGTTATCAGTTAACACTATTGACCCACCAGCAACAGGTGTCATAGTAAAATCTATTACACCCTGACCTTGGGCTGTTGCTGTGATGTGACCACCAATTTGTTTAGCAATTGCCAAAGTTTTATCGCTATTAAGGATAATATTATCTGCGTATATTTTCTGCGCACTAAAATCGAAATTCCCTTTCATTAAATTTAAAGTTCCAAGACGGTTAGCATCATCCTGACCAAGTGGCATATCAACTATATCCAGGTCAGCAGCGCCTCTTATGTCTACATTACCTCGCCCTGTAATGCTAAGTATTTTTGCAATTCTAAAGTCCATAGCGGGAACAGCATTAAAAACCAAGTTATTATTTGCACCCACTGAGAAAGCAGTAGTTTCATCTACTGCTTGAGTTACATTTGTAATTGTTAATGTTGCTCCGTTATTATTAGAATTCAACGTAAAATTATTAACACCACCACCCATGCTATGCCATTTAGTTATTACTATATTGGTTATATTTCCTGACGTACCACCAGTATGTGCATTTATTTCAAATTTTAGGACAGCTCCTCCATCAGGTATACCTCCATTACTTATATGAACATTAGGAACTATTGAGAAATTATTATTTAGTGTTCTTGCAACTGCATAAGCATCATTTACGCCAGCGGCTGTTAATGTTAGAAGTGATGCGCCTGTTAATAATTGTTTCATTAATTTATTTTTTTTTGCCATAATTTTTATCCTTTTTTTATGGTTAATTAATTATCTTACTTAAAAATATATATTTCTGACTATTTTAACTTAACTTAATTATCTCTTGACAAAGATAATTTAACTAATCTTATACTTTATACTAAACTTAACAAAGCTTACTTACAAACTAAAGGAAACACCAACACCACACCAGGAGCTTTAAAGGGTTTTATCTAGTTTTAACAAACCTTATAATTAGCATATTTAACCTAAAATTTCTGTTAAATAAAACAGCCAATTACCGCATATTATATACATAAAACAGTTAAAAATGCAATAGAGTAAATAAAATGTTTAACTAGTTTTTAACTCAAGTGGTAAAATTATCACAAATAGGTATGGTTTGTAAAGCGTTATAATGAGTCAATCCAAACCCATTATCGTGAGTAACCTATGGGTGACGTGACGATCCCCAAACTCGTCATCCTGAGCCAACCTTTGGTTGGCGTGAGGATCCAGATTTGATTTTATTACATATTTTTTCCTAGATTGCCACGAACACGAGTGTTCTCGCAATGATGGTATGTACGCCAATGATAATATAGATTAAACTATTTATCAACGGCATCAAAAGCATGGT
>JABSSF010000173.1 GCA_013214485.1 Rickettsiaceae bacterium
ACCAGTGGGAAAGTGTAAACAAGTACCAACCTACTTTTTGTAGGAATCTCCTTGCTTTAGCTGGGAGAGGATGTCAAACGATGTTAATCAGTTTTACTAAAGGCTCACTATATTAGGCTAACTGCTTTGTAAATACAAAAATTAAGTTACAAATATCACAACATTCAAGCTTCCCCCTTATATAAGCTAGGTTCAGTGTATGAGTAGCTCTATAATGTACGAGAACCAATATTTTTTTTAGTAGTATTTACTTTTAATCGTGTTTTACTACTACTATTTTCTGATGTTACTAATCTCTTTTTTTTAATATCTTTCCCTATAATTAAAGATTGCTTTATTAAGCTATCATTTATTTTGTTAGAATTATAACCATAGTATATATCATATATTTTATTTATTAAATAATTAACAAAACTCTCTTTTTTTTGAGTTTTTAGTTCCATCCTTTTGTTAACAATATCATGGGCTACTCTTCTTAAATAACTTTCTTTATTACCAACACTAAATTTCTTTAGATGTTTTACAGTACTTTCTGTTAAATCTTCTATATTTTTCTTTTTTTCTATTCCTTCATCAATTTCCTGTGCTATAATTTCTCCAAAAACTTGATTTGTCATATCTAACTTTTTCAAAATAGAAATATTGTTCTTTTGCTCTTTATTCAGGGTTTCGGTAGTCAAAAACTCTTTCACTTGCTGAGCAATATTTTTTTTGTATTTTTCTGATATTCCAATCTGATCATATACTCCGTTAACAAAATCCTTATATTGCTGAATAATTTTTTTGGGTGGGAGTGATACATCTTTTCTAGGTCTTATTTCTTGTAATTCATTAATTATTGCATTACTAACGCTATCTTTTGTCCCTTCTGATACAAAATGTATAGCAACTTCTGGTTTTTCTATATTGTCTCCTTTTTTGCCTAAATTAACAGAAATAATACTTGTAAATGAATCTTTACTCTGATAGTCATTTTCACAATTATGTTCTAATAACTTAGTACTCTTATTATTTTCTTCATTATAATCAGGTCTTTTAAAATCAAAAATTAGTCTTTGCCCCCCAATAAACTGTACTTGTCCGCCCTTATCAATAACAATCTTTGAGGTTATAATATCTCTGTTTTGCAACTGCTTGGGGTTCTTGCCTTGATTCATAAATTTCTCCAATGCTACTTCCATAAAACTATATCCCCCTCCAATATAACGCTGGTGCATAGCTTTGGTGATATAATTAGCCTGACTATTGTCTAAATCATATTCATTGATCAAACCATCACGTAATTCTTGTGCTGTTAAATTTTGTTTTGTTTTACCTAACCCCTTTGCAATACTATCTGTGACATTTGTAAGTGTCCTATTTGGTGGAAATTCGATATACAAATTAGGATCACGTTGTAAATCTTTTTCTATTTCATTATCTGATAAATCCGTTGCATCATAAGTAGGGTCAATTATAGATATTTTTTGTAAACGCGCTTCTTTTTGTTTATCTAATGAGGATTTGTACTCAGAAGCATCCTCAGTAGTAATACTATGTACCTTCATTTTTCTATTAATAACTTTATTCATGTTATGACAATTATTATACTATGAATCCTTAATATATAAGAGTGATTACAATAATTCTTGTAAAATTATAACTCTAATATGTAGTTTTTCTACACAGTTAAAATTATTGTAAATGGGTACTTTGGCAAATTAAATTGCTAACTGAAACATTGGAGATGTGTAAGAACTCAGCCACGTTGAACAATTTAATCTAGCTTAATCTTGACATCCTCTCCCAGCTAAAGCAAGGAGATTCCTACAAAAAGTAGGTTGGTACTTGTTTACACTTTCCCACTGGT
>JABSSF010000174.1 GCA_013214485.1 Rickettsiaceae bacterium
ATTCTAAGACTATAGTTTTACCATTATCATTAGTAGATGTTTGATTAATAGTTAACTCTACAGCACTAATACCTGTTGAGCTAACATATTCATATCCACTTGGTAGCATATCACTTATTTTTACACCTGTAGCATCACTAGACCCTGTATTGCTTACCGTTAAAGTAAAGACTACGTTGTCTCCTACTTTTGGAGATGATATATTTACTGTATTTACTATAGATAAATCCGTTTGTTGTACAGGTGTAGTTGATTTAGCAGGTCTATTATATGAGACTTGCTCGTTTATAACTATTGCTACAGAGTCTCTATACTTATCTGTAAAACCTTTTGTTGCTGAGGTTTTTGCAATTGTTTCTATATTATATGATATTATTTTAGGTGAATCACCTACGTCCCATTGAACATCATTAAAGCCTGTTTGCTGTATTTTGTTTGATTTATGATTTGATTTTGTTTTAGAATTTGCTATATTTACAGAAATACTTTCTGTCTCATTCCCTCTATTTATAAATAAAGGATATGCTGATAGATAAGATGTACTTATTGAAAATAGAAATAGAATAGTGAAAAGACTCTTGTATGTGGATGAATTTTCGAAGTTTACTGCTTTTGCTAATTTACTATTCATAAATGTGTTTTATATTATATACTATCGAATTAGAAATTAGTTCAGTTTGCGAGCTTTTAACTTATCCAATAATGTGAATTAATAAGGGGCAAAACTATCTGATATTATTGTAAGAGTAATCTTGTGTTTGTCAGATTATATTTGTTAAATTGGTAAATAATAGTTGTTTAACGTATTTTGCACCTAGACATATATCTAATTATCAGCTTATTGTGTTTTGAGTTAAAGTTAATTTACTAATGTAACTTTTAAAGTTTGATTATTTGAATTATATTTATAATGCTATTACAAAGTGATTTAAGATTATATGATTTCCATGTTTTTGTGTTTGAAAATCTAATAATTTAGATATAGAGTAATCGGCAATAGTTAAATTTAAGTTAATGAAAACCTAATAAAAAGTTAATATCTATTTAGCTTAAGGTTTTTTTTAGTATTATTATATTTGCATATAATAATATTTTATTAATATGTTATATATGTGTGATTTTTTTAATATCTTGACTCATACGTTTAAAATTATTTAGTTAACAAAAAGTTAATTTACATGTTATGTAATATCAGTAAGCTTTAATTGTATTAAATATAAGTTTTGTTACTTTAATGTATTGTAGTATTTGTTTATTATATTTTTTATGCTTTTGTAATTATTTTCATTTCTTATAAACATGCATGAATGTTATCTTTTATTTATTTAATCGTATTTTGTATGTTAAATAATGTTAAAAATATTATGATTTTATTTGCTTAAGGTTTATTTAATAATGATTTACATATTCACACTTCATTATTAGTGTGTGTTTTGCTATATTTATAAAATCTTGAATAATAAAAATAAAAATAAGTATAAAAAAAGATAGCTAAATTAGAAGTTCTATTCATATATTTGCTAACTATATTAAAATAACAAAAAATGCAAGCAGATACAGTAAGCGGATTATTAAAGGGAAAAAGACTTTTACAAAAGGTAATACTTAAAGGCTGGGTTAGGTCTTTTCGTAGCAATAGATTTATAGCTATAAACGATGGTAGCACTATAAATAATATACAATGCGTTTTAGATTTCGAAAACACCGATGATAATACAATATCGCGTATAAATACTGGTGCTTGTTTAGAGATAGAAGG
>JABSSF010000175.1 GCA_013214485.1 Rickettsiaceae bacterium
TTGATATGATTCTTTACTCTTTGTTTATATTTTTTTATCAAGATTTGTTATTGTCATTCGTTATTTAACAATACCCTATTTTTGAGCTTAAAAACACTGGAATATTTCTTTGTTTAAATATAAATAGACTTTAATTTTTTGATAAGAACTTTACATTGGTGAAGAACTTAAAAGAAGCTGAGTGTAGTAATTTTTATATAATTAATAACTAAAAAAAGAGAGGTTAATATGAGCAAAGAAAAAAGAACAGAGTTTACACTGGATGAGATCAATAAACAAGAAAAGGAAGAACAGCGAGAAAAAAAACTTCAATATTATCAAACATCTGAGGAGATATATGACTGTAACTTATTTACGCAATTTTTAACGGAATTCTTCCTTGACGAATGTAGAAAAATTCTAAAAATTCTAAATGCACATGGAGGGTCGGATGATATAGAAGACTTAGCAGATATAGCACTCAGGGCATTTAATAAAAAAGATGGTGCTCCAATAAATGAGTTATTAAAATATATGCATAATAGGTATAATAATGAGCTTTATGAGAATGTTGAATTTCTAGTAGAAGAAAAGAAAGGGGGGCAGCCAGAGGAGCTATATGATGATGAAGAAAAGAAAGATGATGAACCAGAGCAGCAAAAAAAGCATGAGCAAATTGAGAAGGAACTAGTAGCGATATCAAGTTTACCATCCAATGAAGATGTTGAAGAAATGGGTAATAATGCTCCTTTTGATGGAGAGTAAATAACTCTATACAAAACAACTATGTATGTTTGTGGTGTTTTCATTCATGATAGGCGGCATAGATGACTTATAAATAAACCCGTTATCATCAGTCTACTACAGACAATTTGTGTAACGGGTTTTTTTTAAACAAACACACCTACATACTCATGCCTACAGACTGATTGTACCATTGGGTTATTTGCTTCTTTTCTGCATCACTTAATGGATTCTTCTCAGCATCTTTAAATACCTTATCAAGCTTTGCTACAATCATTGTGGCATAATGTGCTGATAATTTCTCACTTGTCATTTGTACGCTCTGACCTGATTTATCTTGTGCTAATATCCGTTGATATATTGGTAATACATCTCTAGAACTAAGTTTTTCAGTTAATGGATAATTAACAAGCATTAAATTCCAAGGGTTTTCAGGTGTGCTATCCCCTGCTAATCTAAAATCAGTTCTATATACTACTGCTGGTTTTCTAAGGAATTTTGCAGTCATAAACTCTGTAACAGTACCTGAGTCAAGCTCAGGACCATCAAAATTTACTAAAATGCCATCTGCATTGCGAATAGTCTTGAAATTAGTATCTCTTATTTTTTGGACATCTAGAGAATCATGCACAATGTCTTGTGGTAAAATACATTTATACCTATCATTTGAAGCGGTTTCAATTGCTTTGGCAAGATATTGGTTACCTATTAATTCCTTGTGGTTAAATAATGACCCTGCAAAATAAATGGTTTTTTGTTGAGCTTTACCTTTTTTCTTATGCTCTTTAGCTAGTGTAATATTACTGCTAGTTATAAATATTAAAAATGCTGCTAAACAGGTTAATAGTTTTTTATAATTCATATTTTCTCTCCTTATATGATTGTTTAATAATTTTATGTAGAAGATAGAACGAAAAATTTTATAATGCAAATATAAATTGATGACTAATATGTCAGGGCAATTTAAAAGTCACAATCAAAGATTACAAATTACTCTTGAATAGAAACTTATAAAAAACCAATTCTTGT
>JABSSF010000176.1 GCA_013214485.1 Rickettsiaceae bacterium
AATCCAGTTTTGATTATATTACATATTTTTTCTCTGGATTGCCACGAGTGTACACACTCTTGCAATGACGCTCCATGTCAACGAATTACGTAACCTTTACAATAATGACGAGTTTTCTACTTCCTTTTTTCTTTGGAATCTTTTAAAAGTTTATCAGCCTTTTCTTGACTCATTGCTTTCCAATTGGCGGGTCTTTTTGCAATATGTTCTTGCATTTTTTGGTTTATTTCTTTTTCAGTTAAACCTTTAGAAGGTTTTGCAGTTGGAGTAGCAATTTTACTTTGAACGTTGGCTTTTAGCATGTTAAGTGTTATGCTTAAAGCTTCTTTTCGCTTTTCTATGGACTCAGGATTAAATAATATTTTAATTTTTTCTTCAAGCTTAGCTTTTTCTGTAGTATACTGATTCGTCAATTTATCATAATCTTTGAGAGGTGCATTTTCTTTAAAAAGTTTCTCCTCGTCCTTTTTATAGTTTTTGTCAAGCCTGGATAATTTTATAGATATTAAAACATATTTTCTTATTTTCTCAAGTGACTTTCCCAATTTGTCAAGTGATTTTTGAATTTTACCAAGATTTCCTTTAGTTTTAGGATTTAATTGTTTTTGTTGGTCATCAATTTCACGTGCTTTATCTGTGCACCACTCATTTAATTTAGCACATTTCTGCGAAAAGATTGTGGGGTTATCTGTATGTTGAATATCATATAACTTATTATGTAGTTCATTACTTAACTCTGTTCCGAGATCATTCTCAAGTTTTATACAGTGTTTTACTAAATCTTTAATTTGTGATTTAGGTTTATCTAATATATCGGCGTCAAGTTGCTTTGCCATATATGTAGTTAATTCTTGTTGTTGATCTTTTGTTAGTTTTAAATATTCATCTTGAAAATTTTTTAATCCTTGTGTTAGTTGTTTTATCTTATTGCACCTAAGATAGTGAATTTGTGCTCAGGATCCTTACTACTTATTTTTATATGGATTGTTTTGTTATCATCTGCAGCTGATATCTCAAAGCCAAAATTTTCCAATTTATCTGCTGCTTTATCGTCTGTTCTATCTGGGAGGAGTTCATCAAGTAATAGTTCTCTTAAAGCATCAAGTTTTTCCTGAAGCTGTTTATTTGTTGCTTGAATTGTCTCATCTTGATCTATTTCGTTTCGGATAAAATATTTTAAATTTTGGGGAACATTTTTATCTATTAATCCTTTACTACTTAATTCCTTTAAAAAATGATCAGCAATTACATAAAAGTTTGTTTCTTTAACAACATAAGAGTTGTTTAACTGATATGTTGTATCAATTTCAGTATTTGAAAGAGCAGTTTTTATAGTATCTTCAGTACGAAAAAGTATATCATGTAAATTTGCCTTTTTGATATTTTGTGTAAACCTCTTCATTTCTGTTGCTGGGATATTATAGTTGTTCTTAAGCTTATCAGTTAGATTTTTTATAACGACTGCTTTTAACTCTCTCTCTTGTTGTCGTTGTTTTTCAGTTTTAGACATAAATTTTTTCATAATATTTTCATTAACATTTATATTATATCATTAATTTATTAATAAAAACTTAATAAATATCTATAATGTATGCTTGCTTTTTTAGCTAGAGTGTAGTATATTTTCAAGTGTTTTTAGCTAAATAGTCTATAAAAAACATTCATGGCAAACTCGCAGATAAATACAATCAGGGGTATCAAATTTACTAATAGGGAATTTGATATAATTTCTTGTATTTTAAATGTT
>JABSSF010000177.1 GCA_013214485.1 Rickettsiaceae bacterium
ATTTTTTTAATTTTCTCCTCATTCTATAGGAGTTTTGAACACAAAAACTTGACTATTTCCCTAAAAGCAATATAATTGTATATATAAGAGCATCGGGCAGATATCTTATTTGCTTTTAGGGGGTTAGTGTTTTTGTATACTAACTCCTTTTTTATTTTCTAACTAACATATCTACTTTTTCTTGGTTATCCTTTTCTATTTTATCTTTTGCAGCATCAATAAACCACTTCCTTCTAGTTATAAAATTTTCTTTACAAAAATCATCTATTTTTTCTACAATATCTATTGGAAAATCCAAAGATACTCTTTTTGTTTTTTTACTCATCAGTGATCCAACATTAATACTATAATTGTTATTTTAAATATAAAACACCCAAAAGTCAACATACTATGCAATAAAATATACAAATTTGTACAAAAATCAAAAGTGCATTAGATAATAATATATTAAATGTGCGCTATATTCACAGAGTAAATCAACAGGCTGACCATACATATGTTAGTACGTTAATATGTTAGTATGTTAAAACATACATAGTTGTTTAAAGGAATTAAGCAAAACAGATAAGAAAATTAAGTATGCCTTGACATATATATGTTAGTATGTTTTATTTAGATAAGAGAGGGGTTATTAATATGATTATATCTTTTTTAAACCAAAAAGGCGGTGTTGGAAAAACCACACTATCAATAAATGTTGCTACTTGTTTAGCATTAAAGAAACATAGAGTATTACTTATAGATGCAGATCCACAAAACAGCTCATTGGATTGGGCTGCTACACGTAAAAAGGAAACTCTTTTTACGGTGGTAAGTATTACAAAACCAATAATACACAAAGAAGTAGCAAAGCTTATTAAAAATTACGATTATATAATAATAGATGGGCCACCAAGAATTTATGATGTGGCAAAATCAGCTATTGTTAGTAGCGATGTAGTAATAATGCCAGTGCAGCCATCACCATATGATATTTGGGCTGCTCAAGAAGTAGTAGGTTTAATAAAAGAGGTGGCAATTCCACTAGAGAACATAAAAACAATAAAAAGTGCTTTTGTAATAAATAGAAAAATAGTAAATACAGCGATAGGAAGGGATGTTAATGATGCACTTAGTCACTATGATGTAGATGTTTTGGAAACTCATATATGTCAAAGAGTTTCCTATGTAGAAAGCGCAACAAATGGTACTTCTGTAGCAGAAGCAACAACAAAAGACACTTTAGCAAAACAAGAAATAATAAATCTAACGGAAGAAATAATAAATAAATATGATATTTAGTTATGACAGGAAAAAAAATACTCTTTTCTAAGAAGCCTAATTCTTTAGAGGCTAATCAGTTAATAGATAACTGGGTGATGGGAGAAGGAAAAGAACCAGAAAAAGAACAACTAAAACGTACAACTATATATTTACCGGTGGGTATTCACAAAAAGCTAAAATTAGAAGCTGCCAATAGAGATACTTCCATGACAGAAATAATTATAGAATCAATAGAAAAGAATTTAAAAAACAAGATTGATTAAAACGCATATATGTTGTTATGTTTTAACATATATATGTTAGTATGTTGATAAAAAATAATTGTGCAAGAATGTATCAAGAAATACTTCCATGGCCGAAATAACGGTTTCGTCGCATCTGTTATAAATGATGAATTTTATTATTTTTTTTAATTTTAAGGATTTGCTCAGAGGATAAGCCAGTAATCTTAGCAATAGTATTAATATCAAACC
>JABSSF010000178.1 GCA_013214485.1 Rickettsiaceae bacterium
TAAATGAGTCATTTAAAGGAGAGTGGAATTACATTATAAAACCTATTAAATATTAAAGTTATTTTTGCAAGCTTCCAGGGTTATGCTTAGAGAAGAAAATAGCTGGCGTATAGATTTGGCTGAAATTACCAAAGCAATTAAAACAAACACTAAATGTATTATTATAAATTTTCCGCATAATCCAACAGGTGCAATCATTACTAAAGAAGAGTTACAAGGATTAGTTGATATTTGCAGGCAACATGACATTTGGTTATTTTCTGATGAAGTATATTATGGGTTAGGTACACCTCAGAAAGGGTGGGCTTCACCAGTATGTAGTTTATATGATAAAGCATTATCACTTAATGTGATGAGTAAATCCTTTGGAATGGCTGGACTTCGCGTAGGATGGCTTGCTTGTCAAGACAAAAATATTTTACATAAGATCAAGCAAATTAAGGATTATTTATCAATTTGTTGTAGCGCTCCTGCTGAAATAATTAGTATTATTGCTATGCAGAATAGAGAATATATATGGCATAGGAATAATGAAATTATTAGGCATAATTTTGCTTTGTTAGAAGAATTCCTAAGGCAATATTCAGAACTTTTTTCTTGGGTTAAACCACAAGGTGGGTGTATTGGTTTTGTAAAATATCATGGCAAAGAAACTGTTAATGATTTTTGTGATAAATTGGTTAAAGCAAAGGGAGTATTGCTCATGCCAGCTAATATTTATGATCATGATAGCAATCATTTCCGTGTAGGTTTTGGCAGAAAAAATATGCCAGATGCTTTAGAAAGATTAAAAGATTTTTTAAATGAAAATTTATAACTTCAATCAGATTAAGCAAGCTATAGTTTTGCAAGAGGATTTACCTAAGTTAGTGGAGTCTCAGAAAAAGACTTTTATTGATTTTTCTAAAGGTGAATTTACTGTTCCTTTGCCATTACAATTGCAATTTGATGTCGGAGGGGATTGTCATGTAAAGGCTGGTTATAAGAAGGATACAAAATATTTTGTAGTAAAACTTGCAACAGGATTTTATAATAATATAGCTAAAAACTTACCAGCAGGAGATGGTATATTTTTAATTTTATCACAAGATACAGGATTATTAGATACTATATTACATGATGGTGGGTTTCTAACTACCTTAAGAACAGCCATAGCAGGAGCTTTAGCTGTTGATATAACTCCCTGGAAAGTAAAGAATATAGGAATTGTAGGTACAGGTCAGCTCGCTAAAAATATTTTAACAATAATGAAGTTTTATAAACCAAATGCCAAGCTGCATTTATGGGGAAGATCTAAGAGTAGAGTAAATATTTTAACCAAGGAATTTCAGGACTTATACATATGTTCTGGTATAGAAGAGCTTACTGCTAATTGTGATGTAATAATTACTGCTACAGCCTCTAAAGCGCCAATTATTAAAGAGCAATATATTACTATTAATAGAGCAACTCATATTATTGCTCTTGGTTCAGATGAGGTAGGCAAACAAGAATTAGAACCACAATTATTATCACGAGCCAATGTTATTATAGTTGATAGTAAAAAACAATCTGCTTATTGTGGTGAATGTTATTATGCTATATCTAAAGGCAATATTTTGTCACAAAATTTGCTTGAGCTTGGTAAAGTTTTATCTGATAAATTATCAACAGATAATAAGTTAATAATTACTGATTTAACTGGAATC
>JABSSF010000179.1 GCA_013214485.1 Rickettsiaceae bacterium
ACATCCTCTCCCAGCTAAAGCAAGGAGATTCCTACAAAAAGTAGGTTGGTACTTGTTTACACTTTCCCACTGGTTTCTGCTGCCGACTACTTATGCAGTTCGCTTCACAGACCGACACGGCTTAGTCCATCCGCCAATATATTTCTTGCAGCGTTCACATCTGCATTTATTACAAAATCGCATTTTTGACAAACAAACTTAGATTGGGATAGTCTATTTTCTTTTGATTTATCACCGCAACTTGAGCAAGTTTGGCTGGTATATTTTGGTTCAACAGCTATTACTTTACCGCCCTGCCAGTTACTTTTATATTCTAACTGTCGTCTAAACTTATACCAACCTTGATCTAATATTGATTTATTCAAACCAGATTTTGCTTTTACATTCTTCCCAGGATTTAATTCTGTACCTTTTGCAGATTTACTCATGTTTGATACTTTAAGATCCTCAATGAATATAGTAGCGTGGTTCTTGCATATTTCACTGCTAATCTTATGTAAGTAATCATTCCTGATATTTGCAATCTTTGAATGTAATTTACAAATTTTCTTAGTTTGTTTAACCCAATTTCTAGAAAATTTTTGTTTGTGCTTTAACTTTCTCTGTTCCTTTCCTAGTCTATTTTCAATGGTGCGATATACATGTTTTGGTAAATAGACTTGATCGCTATTTAACGTCGCACATGTTGCAAACTTTGCTATGCCAACATCTATACCTATTACCTTATTATTATCATTTGCTACATGAATAGTTTCAATGTCCTGTTCTACTTGAATCGATATATACCAGCCACCTGATTGATGTGATACTGTTACATTCTTAACATCTCCTGTTATCTCCTGACTTTTGTAAAAACCTATCCAACCAATCTTTGGTAGCTTAATTCTACGGTTATCTATTACAATTTGTTTCGGCAACGGAAATCTAAATGAACTATGTAATTGCTTTTTACGTTTAGTTGGCAATCGCTTATTTCTTTGCTTCTTATCAAATGCATCCATATAGGCACGATCTAGATCTTTTAACTTTTGTTGAATTATATGGGCTGGTGCTTCTGCTAAAAAATTATATTCTTCTGACTTTTTCATTAACTTTGACCAATAATCCATCTCTCCATAACGCATTATCTTGTGACCGTTTTTTAGTCTTTCCTGATTTATACGCCAAAAATAGTTCCAAACAAAACGACTATGTCCTGCATATTGCCATAGTTTTTTATTTAGTGTTTTGTCAATCTTTAATTTGAATTTATATGCCTTACGTATCTTCATTTGTTATTATATAGTATATTAATTAATTATTATATCAGTATATATGGGTAGTGCAATTGAAATTAACAGTAGAAGCCATTGTGTCTTTCTTTTGTATGTACATTTGGTTTTTGTTACAAAATACCGTAAAACTATTTTTACTAATCAACACCTTGACTATATGAACAGTATATTTTGTCATGTTTGTAACACTTTTGATGTGAAGCTTGTTGAGTTTAATGGCGAATCTGATCATGTGCATTTACTAGTAAGTTATCCACCAAAGATAGCTATTTCAAAATTAGTTGCTCATTTCAAGGGAATATCTAGCAGACAGTTAAGACAATCCTTCCAGGATATCCAACAACATTATTGGAAAGGTAGGTTATGGTCACCTAGTTATTTTGCTTCCAGTTGTGGCGGAGC
>JABSSF010000018.1 GCA_013214485.1 Rickettsiaceae bacterium
TGGTCTCAATAATTCGTATTTATTTCTTATTAATGCTTCTGATTCTTCGTGAAATTTTCTTAAATGTGCCATTACATGAGATCATAGCACTATACTTTTAAATATTAAAGTTATTTTTGCTAGTTTCCTAAATTACTAATTTGGTTTTCTAACATCAGATCCAATAATTCTTGTTTATCCCAAGAGTTTAGATGTTCCTCAAATTTATCAAAACCTTTTTCTGAATTAAATAGCTCTTCTTGATCACTGTTTTTTTCATTTTTTTTCATCAGGATTCTATATTAGTTTTTTAGTCCGCAACATTTCATGTTTTTATCAACACAATCAGTAGTATTTTGTAAATTTTCGCTAACATAATTTTGCACTAAATGCATTATATCGCTATAAAAACCAATAGATGCATTATAGTTTTTTTCAAATGAAGTTTTATGCAGCTCAATTAAATCGCTTATATTTTGACAATTTAAAGATTTCTTACCTAGTTGCATGTTATGTTCCATTAACTGATTGGCATTATCAGATATTTTGGTTAGTAGTTTTTGTGATAAGTTAGCGTTATTACTACTACAATTCATAGAAGTACAAAATAATGAATTAAATGATTTGAAAAAGTTGTCACTTTGCATCTTTAAATCGTCAGAAAAATCAGAATCAAAAATATTACCAAAAATATTATTTTTTTGCTGCTTTGATGCTTGTTTAACTTTAGCAGTGCTGCAATAAGTATTTTTATTGCGGTTTGTACTCTTAGTAGTTGTCTTTTTTGCCTTAACTTTTGTTGCTGCTTTCTTACTCATAAACATTAACTCATTAACTTAATATTAATATTATTATAAAATATTATTAATAAACAAGTCTAGGCAATTATTGTCTAATATCTCTAGAATTATTAATAACTGTTATATTTGGATCAGTAGTTGAGCGGAAAGGGTTAATATCAATACCTCCTCTTCTGGTAAATTTAGCGTGGACAGTAAGAGCGGTAGGTTGACATTTTTGCATAATATCATTAAAGATTCGTTCAACGCATTGTTCATGGAATTCACTGTGATTACGGAATGAAACGATATATTGCAGTAATGATTGATGGTTTATTTTTAAACCAGTGTAGTTAACTTGTAGTGTAGCCCAATCTGGTTGATTTGTGACTAAGCAGTTTGCTTTAAGTAAGTTCGAAGTAATGGTTTCAGTTACATCCTGTTCTTGAGTATCTGCTAACTTTAATAAATTTGGGTTTACAATATATTCATCACAGCTAACATCAAGATTATCGATATTAGTTCCAGCAAATAAAGTTAGTTTCTTGTGAGCAAAAGAGGATAAATCATGTAGCTGGACATGAATATCAGCTTGCGCAGTGTTACTGAGATCATTAGTAATAAGGTTTAAAACTTCTTGATCAGTTTTGAATTTAGTATTATTAAAGGAATTTAAATATAATTTTAGTGATTTAGATTCAATAATATTTATTGAAGTAGCAGGTGAGTAAAAGCTCATAATTTTAACTACAGGCTTACCACGAGAATTTAACCAGGAAACTTCATAACAATTCCATAAATCGTAACCTTTAAATGGTAAGTTTTTATCAGTTATTCCTAGTTCTTTTCTAGCAAAGCTTCGAGCTATTGGATAAAGTAGAGTATTATCATATTTATCTTTATAAGCTACTTTATTACCTAAAGGTAGAGATATAGTTTTTTCCATAGTTATTTCAAATTATTCCAATATATATGGAGAATTTATATAAAATTTTATAGTAAAAAACAACTATTAATTTGTTTTAGAAAAAATAAGAGAAGTTATAACAATTTCTTATCCTCCCACACTTGGCCCATCTTGGCCTGTACCTTTGTTAATGTTTTGAACATGAGTTGGGTTGTAAGGTTGCTGGGCTGAATTATCAGTTTTAATAACTTTTTTCTGAGCATCTGTTAATAGTTTATTTTCGATATTTTCTTTTATTAAATTGTTGATATCTTTTTTCATAGCCTCTCTAATTTGCCCAGTAACTTTTGATTTTGTTCCATAGATTCCTATATTATATTTTTTGTCCATCTTATATACCCAGGCTTTAAATTTTCCTACGGTGGATGATACTTTATTATCCCAATCTTCATCAATTTGTGGATTAATTTCCTTTTTTAAGTCTAATATTTCCTTGTTTGATAGAGTGTCATTTAATTTATTAAATATCTCATCATTAAAAAACTGTTTAGCTCTATCAGGTATATCAATTAACCATGGCTTGTCTACTGCCTTTTCCATAGCGGCTTTTAATACATCTGATATTTTTTGTTGTTCAGGTGATAGAGGGTTTCCATCTTTGTCTAAATCATATTTACTAGTATCAATTGTTGGTAACCCTTTAGGTTGAATTTGATCTACTTTATTAATCTCCTCTTGATGTACTTCATCAATTTTTTCTATATCATCAGGAGGACTTTGATACGTATACTCATTTTCAAAATTAGGTTCTTGTATTGGTGGTATAGGTTTTGGTTTTTTATCAATATCCTTTAAATCCTTATTATCTGTTAATCCTGATTTTTCAAGATATTCTTTTTCTTTTCCCTCAGGAATAATATCTCCATTAGGTGCTATTGTTAATACCTCATCTTTTTCATCTATCTTATTAAATGGTTCATTTTTATTTTTAATAGCATCATCAGGCACTGGCGGTGTCACCATAGGTTTACTTTGTTGTTCTTGTTGCTGTATATCAGGTGCAGGTTCTAATTGTAATGATTTTTCGAATTGCTTAACTACTTTACCCCATTTTTCTTGCCACTTTTTGTAATCCTCTTTACTCATTTTTTGTTGATCACTAGATTTAGATTGTTGCTGTTCTTCTACTTGTTCCCCTAATTCTTGTAATTCTTGCAATTGGCTAACCAAGTTTTGTTGCTGTTCTTTTAATGCATCGATATTTTGATCTAATTCAGGTAGTTGCTCGCTAAGTTGATCTAGTTTTGCATTTGCTACTTGATAATCTTGAATATTTTCTTTGATTACTTCGGACATTGCATAAATATTATCAAACTTCTCTTGAAAATTTTCTTTTATTTCTTTTGATAATACTCCTTTAATAATATCATTTACAGTGTCTTGAGAAGATTCTATTTGTTTGAATAATTCAGTACCTGATTTTTTGAGACTACTGAAAGCACTTTCATACTGAGCTTTTAGTGCTTTTTCATTTGGCTCTTTATGACCATCAATCTTGGAAGAGCTAATTGTACCAAGCTCTTTTTTTTGAAAATTTGCTACAGCCTGTATATTATCAAGGTTCATTTTTTTAGCTGCCTGTTCTAAGGTATTCCATTGTGCTATTAAATTCTCTTTAGTTTCCTTTTGTTCTACTGTATGTGGATTTGCGAATTTATTGTATGCATTCAAGAAAAATTGTTTGTTTTGTCCGTCGATGTCTTGTTCTTTTTGTATGTGATTTGTATAGATATTATAAGCTTGTCTTAATGGCTTATATTTGGGATCTTTTATATTCTCATTAGGGGTGTTTTTTACGGTTTCATAAAGTTCTATTATTTTTTGCCCTTTCTCATGAATATCTTCTAATTCATTTGTAGAAAGAATAGTTTCTTTGATAGCTTGTTGCTGTTTTTGCCACCACTTATCGTTAAAGTCTAAACTACCTATTGCAAATTTCAAGTGACCTTTTAGATCATTTCCTTCATAGTCTTTTGCAGCTATTTCTATTTTCTCTTTCTCAGATTTTACTCTAATTTGCATTTTTTTTGAAATATTTGCTATATCTAATTTTTCATTTAGTTTAGTAGCTTGCTTGTTTTGACTTATATTATCATGATATTCACGAAAATGGCTTTCAAAGCCTTGGTCAATTTGTTTTTTAGTATTATATATTTCTAATTCTTGCGTACAAATTTTTTCTAATTCGTTACCCAATTCTGTAATTTTATCATTATTCACTGAGGTTGTTATTTTATCTGCTATTTTATTAGCTGATGCAGTAATATTATCTGCTGTGCTATTAATAGAGTTTTCTTCTATTTTATGAGAAAATTCATTATAATGTTTCTCTGATTCAAGAAGTGTATTTTGTTGTTTTATTAAAGAATTTCGATCACTAGATAATTGGTTTATTAATTTTTCTGCTTGAGGAAACATTGTTTTATAGTTATCTAATTTCTCAATTGCTAAGTTTATTTCAGTAAGCTTATTAATATAATCCTGTGAAAGCTGTGCTCTTAATTTTTCCGATTTAGGTTCTTATTGCTTTTGAATAGAAGCAGCTTTTTGTTGCTGCTGTTGTTTTTGCTCACGCTTTTTTGCTGATTCCATAAATTTTTTATTTGCAGCGATATTTTTTTCTTTGGCTGTTTTTATACGGTCATTTTGTGTTTGAATATATTTAGAAATGTTGTTGCTTTCTGTTATAATATTTTCAAAAGCTTTTATAGCATTATTTTTTAGTTTGATATTATCTGCAAATTTTGGAAAATCATTTTTTATATTATTTAAATTCTCCAGACACTATTTAGCGTTGTCATATTCCCGATGATGTTTAGGTATTCCTTGGTTGTTTGCTTTAAAAATCTTTTCAATATCCTGCTGTTGTTTTGTTACGGTATTAATCATTTCTGTAATTTTATTCACATTAAATTGCGGTGAATTTATATTTCTACTAGCAGGCATTTTAGTCTCTTCTTTCTGTTGTTCTGCTGCGGATTGAATGTTTTGCAGATCAGACTGAACTGTGCTTTGTATTCTCATTTGATCTTGTTGCATAGGTTGCTGTTTTTTTTGTACAGGGTCTTTAGGAATTAAATTAAATAAATCTGTATATTCTTTATTTTGTTTTAATTGATCCAGTGTTTTGTTCTGGTCTATACCTTTTTTAAATTTTTCGTATAACTTGTCTAATTTCTTATAATCATCTATTTTTTTCTGGTGTTCAGGATTAAGCGTTGCATTTGGATTACTTAGTAGGAATCTTTCTAAAACTTTTTGAGCGTTATCGGCGTGCCGTTTTTTTGCTGCAAGTTCTTTATCAAAAGTCTCTAATAAATTTTTTATTTCATTATTCTTCTTAGACATCTAAATTCTCCTCACTAATGATTAACATTAATTATATTTAATCATTAATAAATTAATAAAGCATTAACTAAACTGTTAAATTTACAATCATACTTAAGCTATAATCTTTGTTAGCGGAGGTAATTGATAATTTTTCTTGTAAGAAAATTAGTATAACTCTTTGACATTACCTCCCAACTTATCGTATAATTTATGATGCTGCTTTTAGGTAGCTATGGTAATAAACGCTATTTGGAATAGAAGTTGCGGACCCGGGGGCGGTACCCGGCGCTTCCACCAGGCAATTATACGTTATATTTTGGGAGCGAAATAGGATCGACGTGCTTAATAAAGAAATAATTTTTACCCAGTATGATACCGCTGGATTGCTTTTAAGTAATCATGGATCAAATAAAGTAAATGCAAACGATAATAAACAACGTCTTGCAGCTGTAGCCGCTTAAATGTTAGGCTAGAGCACGGGGCTGGGGGCTTGCCTGGCAACAGAAAAGCCTCACTAGTTTTTAGAGGCAACTTATTTTGTACCAATTTAACGAATTTTATGGCTATTAATTATCAACAATTATTAGATGAGGCAATGCTTGGTATAGTCAAGCATATATTAACTAAATTACAGGATAGAACAATAGATGATGAGCAATGTTTTTATATTTCATTTCGTACTGATCATCCAGAAGTTATTTTATCTAAATCAGTGAAGATACGGTATCCTCAAGAAATAACTATTGTATTACAATATCAATATAAGGAATTACGAGTTTTAGCAGATAGATTTTCAGTTAATATTGCTTTTGGTGGAGTACCAGAAACTATTGAGGTTCCATTTGATTCTCTTGTTAGTTTCGTTGATCCAGCAGCAAATTTCAGTTTACAGTTTAAACAGGAAAAAGAAATAACTATTGAAGATAAAAAGCAACAAAATAAGCAGCCATCACCACCAGTATCGCAAAAGAAAGAATCAGGAAAAATTATTGCTATAGATAAATTTCGTAATAAAAATAAACAATAACAAAACATGTAATGGATGCTAAGAAATTAAATAATAAGCAATCTTATATTGAGATTTATACTGATGGTGCCTGTGCTTCGAATCCAGGGCCTGGTGGTTGGGGAGTTTTATTAATATGTGGTAATAAGAAAAAAGAAATTTTTGGTTATTCTTTAGCAACCACAAATAATCAGATGGAATTACAGGCAGCTATTGAAGCATTGAAAATTTTGAAAAAAACATGTAAAATTAAATTATATACTGATAGCCAGTATGTAAAAAAAGGTATAACTGAATGGGTTCATAATTGGCAAAAAAATAATTGGCGTAAAAGCGATAATAAGCCAATAAAGAATGCTGATTTATGGCAGAGTTTGTTAGAATTAACGATGAAACATGAGGTTAAATGGCATTGGGTCAAAGCGCATGACACAAATGCAGGAAATATTATTGCAGATAGCCTTGCTGTAAAAGGTAGGGATATTGCAAAAAGTAAACAAAAGGAGTAATAATATGTCAATTATAAATAAGATTTGGCTTAAGATTTTTGCTAAAAAAGTGGGTGAAGATAGATTTGGTAATAAATATTATCTTGGTAA
This sequence comes from Rickettsiaceae bacterium, assembly GCA_013214485.1. Lineage (GTDB taxonomy): Bacteria > Pseudomonadota > Alphaproteobacteria > Rickettsiales > Rickettsiaceae > JABSSF01. Next base: position 6,661 of record JABSSF010000018.1, read on the forward strand.
CAATACTAACTATCTAGGACAAAAAAAGAGATATGTGATATTTAATGGTATAGAAGAATCATCAAAAGTTCCTCCTGTTTGGCACGCCTGGTTACATTATATGAGTGATGTTACCCCAAGTGATAGCACGGAAAATAACTATTCTTGGCAACAAGATCATTTGCCGAATCTCACTGGAACAAAATATGCTTATAATCCAGCAAGAAGTGATAAAAATGTAAAATATGCTAATTATAGTAAGTGGATCCCAAAGTAATTATGAAACAACAACTAATAGAAACTATAACAGGAATTATAGTTATTATAATAGCAACTATATTTTTAATTTTTGCCTATAACAAAAGTAGGGGTGCTAAAACTAGTGATGGTTACAATTTACAAGTATATTTTCAAAATATTGAAGGTGTTCAGGAAGGAGCTGATGTTAAATTATCTGGAATAAAGATTGGTTATGTAAAAGCAATTACTTTAGATACTACTTCATTTGATGCGGTTGTTACTTTAAAAATTGCTAATGATATTCCTATACCTAAGGATTCTAGAGCTATTGTCACCACTAGTGGTCTTATTGGTGGTAAATATATTAGTATCAATCCAGGGGCTTCTGATATTAACCTTAGTGATAATGACCGAATAAAATTGACGCAATCTTCATTAAATTTTGAAGATTTAATTGCAAAATTAATGTATTCTATAACTAGCAAATAACTTATATGCAAGGCTAATGAAAATCTAGATTTTTTTATTGACAATATCAGTTTGGATGTGTATTTTACTAGCTTGTATGAATTTTTATTAAAACTGTTTAAAACTGGAAAATATAATGTCTCGCAAATGTGACTTAACAGGAGTGCAAGTGCAATTTGGTAATAATGTCTCACACTCTCAAAGGAAAACAAGAAGAAATTTTAAGCCTAACTTAAGAAAGGTGACCTATAAAAGTGATGCTACTGGCCAAGAATATACTTTTAAAGTAGTAGCAAAGTCAATACGCACAATAGAAAAGTTAGGTGGTTTTGATAATTTTATGATCAAGGCAAAAGCTGATTTAATGTCATGCCAAGCAAAATCAGTACGTAAGAAGATTCTTAAAAAACAACAAGAAAAGGTATCTGCATGAAAAAAGACATTCATCCAAAATACAAGAAACTAAAAATAACTATTGGCAATGACCAATTTACTACAAATTCAACATATCCAGGAGATGAGATTTTAATGGATGTAGATTTTCGTAAACACCCAGCATGGAACAGGCAAGCTTTAAATGTAGTTAACCAGTCAAATAAAAATATCAGTGACTTTAACAAGAAGTTCAGTGGTATGTCTTTTGGTATTAAGAAAAAGTAAAAGTATTTTAGATTATCATTTTTTTCTACCTGATTTTATAATGGAGTCCATATGTGGCAGCCGTAGCCCTTTAAAAAACTAGGATTTGTCATTACACGAACAGTTGAAGGAGTTGGTATCCAGAAAAATATGTATTATAATCAAATCTGGAACTGAATTTCTGAACTTTTATAAGGATGACAGGTTTTTAGAATTTATCATGGTGTCTATATGTTTAGGAATTGTTACGCTGGTATGAAGGCTGCTGGTGATAACACTCCATAGTGTTCTCTAAAAAAATATTTTATCTTCTTTACATCAGGAAAAATTATTATAGGATCATACCTATAAGTACCAGATGGTACTTTGGAGTTCACAACTCCCTACATACAATGTTATTACAAAACATGTTAAAAATGTGTAATCCTCGATTAACATTATTAGTTTAATAATGTTTGGTCAGTATAGCTAAAATCTATGATCGGGGGGATTTTAGCGTATGTCCAGGGTTAAATATTAGTTTTAATCTAAAGGCTAAGATAGCTGATTGTATGCAGTTTTGTGAACTCCCCGATCATTCTTGGGCGAGTTTTTTATTTTTCTCCTTCTTTAATGATCAAATAATAGATCCTTATGTCAACAGAACCTAGGTACTTAATTACCCCCGAAATTAAGCACCTAAATAATTACCTTAAAAAAAACTCCCGACTTCCCAAAATTATAAATCTTTTCTAAAAAAGAATCTATCATAACCTAAAATATATTCAGGAACAGTAGCTATAACTTTGTATTCTAGTTTTTCATAGAACTCTTTAGCTTGGAATTGATAAGTATCAACAAATATTTTACGGATACCTTCTTTATGCGCTTCCTCGTCTAAAAGAGATAATAACTTCTTTCCTATACCTTGAGTTCTATAGTTGTCATCTATCCATAGAAGTCTTAGGTAAAATGCATCGCTACATTTCTCTGAATAAGCTCCACCAATTATAACTTCATCTCTTTTAGCAAAGATTGATAATTTACTACCATGCTCGCCTAAGAATGGATAGTTAAATTTATTCAATCCTTGCCTTAAAAATTTTTCTCCTTCAGTTCTATCTTCACTTTTAGAAGCAAACTCAGTTACAAATGTTATCTCATCTTCCATAAAATTAATTAATTCATCCCATGACAATGTTTATATTTCTTGCCAGATTCACAAGGACATAATTCATTACGAGAAATCTTGCCCCATGTTTCAGGATCTGTAGGATCTCTCTTGTCTGGATCAATATAAGCCTTAAATGGCTTAGCTTTAGTCTCAATATTTTTGCCTTCAGGGTTGTATTTCTTGAATGCTGGATCTTCACGACCAGTACTCATTTCTTGTAATTCTTTGTTCGCTATTAACATCGCCTGGCGGTTTAGGTGCTCAACGTCTAATGTCAAATAACATAATCTTTGAATAAATAATTCTCGTAAGTGATCAAGCATTTTCTCAAATAAACTAAACGCCTCTCTTTTATATTCATTTAATGGATCTTTTTGTCCATAAGCTCTAAGAGATATACCTTGTCTTAAATGATCTAAGTTATGCAAATGTTCTTTCCATACCTGATCTAATGTAGTAATTAGCACATATTTTGCTGCATCTTTCATTACATCTTCGCCATAGGCAGTAACTTTAGCTTCATAAACTCTTCTAGCTCTTTCAAATAAAACCTTAGTTATCTCAACTTCAGTTCCTCTAACATCGTTAATTAGTTGTTGATCTAGATTTATGGTAAATATTCTTTGTACTTCAGCTCGGTACTCTTTTATTTGCCAATCTTCACGGTATGTTCCTGGTTTAATAAACCTTAATGTTACCTCTTTACAAAGATCCTCAGTCATTGTATCAATAAAGCCTTTAACATCAGGAGTTTGAATAATATCATTACGTTGTTCATAAATGATTTTTCGCTGATCATTCATTACATCATCAAAGCGTAATAAATTTTTCCGTATTTCATAATTATGCCCCTCTACCTTTTGTTGTGCTTTTTCAAGTGAACGACTAATCATCGGGTGATGTATAGCTTCACCATCTTTAAGTCCTAAGGTACGCAGCACTCCAGAAATACGATCAGAAGCAAAAATACGCATTAAATCATCTTCTAATGATAAAAAGAATCTAGTTTCACCTGGGTCGCCTTGCCGGCCTGAACGACCACGTAACTGATTATCAATTCTTCGGCTTTCATGCCTTTCTGTTCCAATTACATAAAGCCCACCTGCTTTTAAAACTTCTGCTTTTTCTTTAGCTATAATATCTTGAATTCTTTTAACTTCCTGATCATATTGTACCTTAGTTAAGTTTTGAGCTTTAATTGTTTCAAGCATCATCTCATCATTACCACCAAGCTTAATATCAGTACCACGACCAGCCATGTTTGTTGCTATAGTAACTGCATTTTTCCGCCCAGCTTGAGCAATGACATACGCCTCTTGCTCATGCATCTTAGCATTTAACACATTATGTTTAATTTTATTTTTGGTTAATTCTTGAGAGATTTCTTCTGATTTTTCAATGCTTATAGTACCAACTAAAATAGGTTGTCCTCTTTTATAACAATCTTTAATTAGACTAATAATTGCATTATATTTTTCTTTAGTAGTACCATAAATTTCATCATCATGATCCTTACGAGTTACTTTATTATGAGTTGGTACTGAGATTACATCAAGATTATAAATATCTTTTAACTCAGCAGCTTCCGTCATTGCTGTACCAGTCATTCCTGACAATTTAGGGTAAAGACGAAAATAATTTTGGAAAGTAATTGATGCTAAAGTTTGATTTTCATTTTGAATGGTAACTCTTTCTTTAGCTTCTAATGATTGGTGCAATCCATCAGAATATCTTCGTCCTTCCATTACCCGACCAGTAAATTCGTCAATTATCATTACTTGGTCATCTTTTATCAAGTAATCAACATCTATTGAAAATAGCTTGTGAGCTTTTAATGCCTGATTGATATAATGTACTAGACTCAAATTATCAAAGTCATATAGGCTTGAATGCGGGTTAATCAAACCTTCTTCAGCAAGTATTAATTCAATACGGTTAATACCATCTTCAGTTAAATTAACCGTTTTTAGTTTTTCATCAATTTCATAATCTGTTTCTTTAAGTAAGCGAATAATATGATCAGTTTTATTATAAAGTTTAGAGTTATCATCAACAGGTCCTGAGATAATTAAAGGGGTTCTTGCTTCATCAATCAATATGGAATCCACCTCATCAATTATAGCATAATTAAAAGGTCGCTGTACTCTTGATTCGATACTATATTTCATATTATCTCGAAGGTAATCAAAACCTAATTCATTATTCGTCGCATAAAGAACATCTGTCCTATAAGCTTTATACCTATCTTCATCAGACATGCCGCCAATAACATAGCTAACAGTTAATCCTAAGAATTGATATATTCTCCCCATCCATTCTGAATCCCTTTTAGCTAAATAATCATTAACAGTAACTACATGCACCCCTTTGCCTGTTAAGGCATTTAAATATGCTGGGAGGGTAGCTACTAAAGTTTTACCTTCACCTGTACGCATCTCAGTAATATTACCACGATGTAGAATTAATCCGCCTATTAGTTGGACATCATAATGGCGTTGTCCCATGACTCTCTTTGCGGCCTCTCTAACTACCGCAAAAGCTTCATATAAGATATCGTCTAAAGTCTGGCCATCATGTAATCTTTGTTTGAATTTGGCAGTCTTAGCTTGTAACTCTTTATCAGTTAAATTCACTAAACTTGATTCGAATTCATTAATTTTTACAATTTCCTTCTTAAATTTTTTTATAATCCTATCATTAGCTGTTCCAAAAATCTTTGTAAGCAAAAACATTATTTATTACTCTCTTTCTAAATTATTCACATGTATTTCCTAAAATATAATATTTTAATATTTTTTCAAACAAATTATAAATATTGATTGACTTTTATTACTTTTTCCTCTAAAAAGATAAGCTATTAAAAATAATTATATAGGATTATATTATGGTAAAAAAATCAATAATAGCTTTTTTGTCAATAACATTAATAAGTATAATGGTCTTTGCTGCAACAAAAGACAAAGGCAATGTGGTGGCAACATATTCAGGTGGGCGCAAAGTAACTGAAGAAGATATAATGAAGACATTTAGTGCTGATCTTGAAAATTCTCCGCTGACTAAAGGTAAAAAGTTTTCTGAGTTGGACAAAAATATCAAAGAATATTTAATTAACAATTATGTTAAGGATAAGCTTCTGCTAAAAGAAGCATCAAAACAAGGTGTTGAAAAAACTAAGTCATATAAGAAAATGCTTAAAATAGCCAAGGAAAAAATTCTTTTCCAGGAGTTATTAGAAAAACATCTCAAAAAAGCAATTACTGATAAGGAAGTAAGAGAAGAATATGACAGATATGTTAAGAAATATGAAGGGCAAAAAGAAGTTGATACTAGTCATATATTAGTTAAAACTGAAGAAGAAGCTAAAGAAATTAGAAAAAAAGTTAACAAGAAAGGTTCTAATTTTGTTGATTTAGTAGTTAAATATTCTCAGGATGAAAAAAGTAATAATAAAGAAATAGGTGGTAATTTTGGTTATAGGCTAAAAGAATATTTTGTAAAGCCATATGGTGATAAAGCATTTTCAATGAAAACTGGAGAAGTTTCAGAGCCTGTTAAAACTGAATTTGGTTATCACATTATCAAGAAAAATGGCGAAAGAAAGCATAACATTTATAGTTATGAAGAGGGAAAAGATTTCTTAAAAGCTCGCCTAAGACAAGTAGAAACTCAAAAATATATAAAATCTTTATTAGAAAAAGCAAAAATTGAAATGAAATTTTAAAGATATTTTGTTTTAAAAAATAAGACACACAGAGTTAAAACCACCCTTTGCTATAAGGGTGGTTTTTTTATGCTCAATACTTACTTGTAATAAAATCAGAAGCATTTAATGAATATTTAACTGCTATGAATGGTAATTCTCAAAATGCAATTGAAGCATTTAATAGAGAATTTTCAAAGTTTAATATTAATTATGTTCCAGCTCAAGTACAACAGAATGACGATCCACTTGCTGCTCTAAATTCAGAACAAAAAGCTTTATACGATGAGGTATTGCCAATTATGGGAGCGGATAATGCTCTTGCATTTGTTCTAGGAGAATAATAACTAAAAAACTACATGTTTTTTTGCAGGAAATAAAAATGATTTTTTCTTTATAGTGAAATAACTTGAAAAAGGGAAAGATTTGAGCAGGTAAATTAGTTCGTAATTAACGACCTATAAGCCTTTAAAGAAATGGGTTCGTAATTGCGAAAGCCCGAGTGCTTGTGGCAATCTAGAGAAAAAATATATGTAATGATATCAACTGGATCACCACGCCGACATATAGTCGCCTCGTGATGACGCTTTCCCTTTTTCAAGTTATTTGACTATATAAGTTAGTCTGGCTCTTTTTTTTATCACCATGTTAAAACAACTAGATCACCACGTGACCTCGCAGGTGACTTTGATGACACGTTATCTGACTATATAACTATCGTGCCATAGTTTTACTAGCTTTTTTATCTTTAGAGACTGCTTTAGTATGTGATTTTCCTTTTAATTGTTTAACGGTAAGATCAACATCATGCTCGTATTTCATACCATATTCAGTAAGTTTTTCGCCAGCTTTTTTAACTTTCTCTTGATCAGTTTTAGAAAATTTATTCAGCACGTGATTTTTAACATTTTTAGGAAATTGCCAAGATAATTCTATCCTTTCTTGTAGGCTTAAACTTTTGTCTTCAGAAGTTTCTTTTTTTTGTTGTTCATATAATGCCTGAGCCTTTGGATCTTTAGGAACCACATGTTTTACTGCGAAACGATTAGTGAATTTCCAATATAATAGAAATAAAATCACTAATAGTATAATGGTAATGATTATAAATGCAAACATCCACCTACCATAAAAATTACAATTAGATTAACTTTACACCCTATAAATTTAATTAGCTAGAGTTAAAATATATTCAAAATTGATTTTTTTTAAGTAAGTTGCAATAACATCGTAATAGCTTTGCGAGAAGCGGATATACTTAAAATAAACAAAAAAGTATCAGTAATAGATGATTAGGGATATATTGTTAAAGACTGTTTTTCCATATTCTTAGAGTGTTATTTTCTTGCTTTTTGGAATCTACTTGTTCCCATGCAAGATTTATTTCTATATTTTCTAACAATTTATAGCCAAAATATTGCCAAATTGGTTCTAGAGAACGATAATTATTAGGTTTTATAGGGTGATGATCAGGGCGAATTACAGTCATAAATACAACATTATTATAGCCTTTTTTTTGAGCTGTAGTTTCATTATAACTAAAAAGCTCTCTTAGTATTCCTTGTCCTCTATGACTGGGCTTTATAATAGCGTCACCAAAATAATAATATTCCGCTATGTTGATATTATTGTTTATAAATGGTTGTTGTATTTCTGTGATAGTTTCCTTAAGGGGTATAAAACTTGTAAATCCTACAACATTATTGTGCTGATCAAAAACTAATTGTATAAGGCTATTTTTTGAATCAAAGTACATATTCAAATATTCTTGCTCATATTCTAAAGTGCCTTTATATAAATAAGGAAATTCACAAAAAATATTAATACGTAAATTTGCGATTTCATTAAAATATTCCCTAGCTTCAATTCCAGTTAAAGCCTTTATATTATAAGGTTTATGGTTATTATATTTAATCATTAAGCATGAATTTGGTAATTTTTATTATTATGAGAAAACATATTAATATTATTTCCATATGTCAAATAAACTAAATAAAAACATTATTAAATAAATATGGATGTATCAGTTTGATTAATGTGAAGTCGGGTTAACTAGAGTTATTTTCTAAGCTCTTTTTAAATCTTTTGAATATTTTCCTAAAATCACTATGTATTCTACCAAAATTCATGTTCAAAAAAGCCTGACGTGGAATTACAATAAAACCGTGATCTGCTATATTGATTTTAGGATTTTTGTCTAAAAGCCTCACTACATGACGAACTCTGCGTTTAACTTTATTACGGATAACAGCTTTCTTAGATAATTTCTTGCTTACTTTCATACCCCAAAAAGCAGCTTTTGGTTCGTAATGACTGAGAAAATCACAGTTCTTAGTTACATAAATGGTGAAGCAGCAACCGTAAAATTTAGTGCTATGTTTATTAACCTGATCAAATTGTTTTTGATTTTTTAAGGAATAAATTGTCACTTTAAATGGGTTGCTTTCTATGGATAACTTTTTTTTCGGACTGCAAATGCGGATAGCCAAAATGGCTTCAGCTAATCTATTTAACGTTGTTAATTAATTATGCAGATAATTTTTTTCTACCTTTACGTCTACGTCTTCTAATAACTTCTCTACCACCTTCAGTGGCCATTCTAGCTCTGAACCCATGTCTTCTTTTTCTAACTAGTCTACTTGGTTGAAATGTACGTCTCATTTGTTTAACCTACTTATTTGATACATAATGCATATAAAATAATCAAAAACAGCTAATTTGTCAAGTTAAGGTTAACTCTAAACTGACATTTCTTTAGGTTTAGCAAAAACAGTTATAGCAAAGCCAGAAGCTATTAAAAAACATGCTAGCCAAATAAAGCTAATCATAGGGTTATAATGAATTTCTGCATTAATTGTGTCTTCTTTAATTTGGCCAAGCACTGCATAGACATCATGAGTTAGAAATGAATAAATATCTACTTCTTGCGATAAGGAATTTTCTACCTTATATAAACGATTTTCAGGTTTGAGAATAACCATATTATCTGCTTTATCTGTAATCCAGAACTCAACTATTTGTCTTAAATAGCTAGGGTTTTCTGCAAATTTAACATCATTTAACTTTACTGTTATTTCTTGGTTAGTAATAGTTTCGCCTTTAATACCTGTAAAGCTAATATTAATTTGCATAGCAACATTTAAAGTGATACTTAAAGCAAGCAAGCCAAAACCAAAATGGCTTAAAAAAAGGGCTAGGTTTTTAGGTTTTGGTATGGTTTTACAGAAATTGCTGCTTAATAATAAATAATGGCTCATCTGTAACATTAAATATATTGCAGCAAATAAGATTAAATTGCTAATAATACCTAAAGTTAAATAACTGTTTAATAATATAACAATTACCAGAGATAATATTAAATAAGTAATAGTTATCTTTTTTAATTTAGACAAATAAGGAGTAATTGCTGCTAGCAATAATAGGGGAATATTTAGTGGCAAGAATACTTTAGTAAAATAATCTGGATCAATGGCAATTACCTCGTCATAACGATAGTCATAATATATTGGATAAATGATTGATATTAAAATAGTTACTAGACTGATTAGCCAGATGATATTACCATAACAAATAAATTTCTCTTTAATAGTAGATTTAGTTGATGGAGAGGATAATCTTGATCTTTTAAACAAAAATAATAGCATAAATAATATCGTCAGGATTAGACAAATACTAAATATAAAGACTCCTTTTTCCTTAGAAAATGCAAAAGAATGTACAGAACTTACAATACCACTACGGACAAAAAACATACCATATAAAGTAAGTAGGAAAGCTAAAGCAGATAAAATAATGACTGATTGTAAATATTTCTGTTTTTTAACCGTAATTAATAAGAAATGATGCAAGGCAATAGCACATAACCAAGGCATTAAAGAGATATTTTCAACTGGATCAAAAAACCAATATCCTCCCCAACCAAGCTCACGATATGCCCACCAGGCTCCTAACCCAATTCCTGTTGATAACGTCATTAAGCTAAAGTTAGTAAAAATTTGTGTTTTTTGTAATAAAATATTTTGCTTTGCAGGGTGTATTAATATTAAACAAGCAGTAATAAAGGGAATAAGCAATGAGGAAATTCCTAAATATAAAATAGGGGGGTGAATTGCAAGAGCAACATCTTGTAGGAGTGGATTTAGACCAAGCCCATCATTGGGGGTAAAATTAAAACTATCAAAGGGATTGGAAGTAAAATATAAAAAACATGTAAATAAAAGTTGGATAAATGATAATAAAATTATTGCTAAGTCTTTAACACCTTTTGTTGTGGTAGTAATATGAATAAAAATCATTCCCATTATACTTATGAAACTAAGCCATAATAACATAGATCCTTCATGACTTGCCCAACTAGCAGATATTCTATAAATTAAAGGTTTTTCTAAGCTTGAATTGAAAAAAACATTTTTAATTGATAAATCTGAAATAATAAAAGCTACTACTAACAGAATAAAGGAAATGATAGGTAATAGTGAGCCTATATAGTAAATTCTAGTTTTAAATATATTAATAAAAATACTAATTAAGGGGGTTAAAATTGCCAATATTAGTAAAAAATTGCCGATGCTACTTATCACTTACATCTTCCTTTATTTCTAATATATTTACTTTTATAGTTTTTATTTTGTTAGCAGCTTTTTTCTTGACTAATAATTTTAGATTTTTATAAGTGATGAACTCTCCTTGATTGGGAATACGCTCCACTTCATGAATAATAAATCCTGCAATAGTAGTTGCTTCATTTTCTGGTAGATTCCAGTTAAATTCTCTATTTAAATCACGAATTGAAACTGAGCCATCAATAAGAAATTCTGTTGCTGATTTTCTCACTATTTTATTATTACCAATATCAAGTTCGTCGTCAATTTGCCCGACTATTTCTTCTAAAATATCTTCAAGAGTAATAATACCAAATAAATCACCATACTCACTAACTACAAAAGCAATATGGCTTTGCTTTTCACGAAACGCATGTAGTTGTTTAATGACAGAAGCGTTTTCTGGGACAAACCAGGGATCACTTAATAGGTTACGAACATTAATCTTATCAATATTATCCTTATCGTCATAGATGGTTTGTAATAAATCGCGAATATGTAGAACTCCGATAATATTATCTCTATTTTTTTGCCATACAGGAATACGGGTATGTACCGATTCTAACGATTGTTTAGCAATCTCAGTAACTGGTAAGTCAATATCAATGGCAAAAATATTGCTGCGATGAACCATAATATCTGAGACAATCATTGTACGAATATCTAGAATACCTTCTAGCATGTCGCTATCATCTTTATATACGTTACCTTCTTGAGTATGATGTTGAATTACTCCGCGCACCTCATCAGCTCCTGATAGCTCTGGCTTAAGGTCAATTCTAAAAATAAAGCAGAATAATTTAACAATATAGAACAGCATAATATTTATTGGTCTTAAAATCACTAATAAAACCTTTAAAGCGGGAATAGCGAAAAGAGCTAGTTTCTCTGGTTTAGCAACTGCTATTGCTTTTGGAATAACTTCAGAAAAAACAATAATTACGAAAGACATTACAATAGAGGAGATAATTGTTCCCATATCATCACCAAGTAGTTCAATAAATACGCTAGCTGCAAGTGTGGTACAGATTGTGTTCGCAATACTATTACCAATTAATAAAGTGCTAATTACTCTATCTTTTATTTTAAGTATAGTAAGAACTGCTGTAGCTCTATGGCTACCTTCATTTTTTAGTTGATGGAGCTTCCCAGGGGATGCAGCAGTTATAGCTGTTTCAGTAGCTGATATTAAAGCAGCTAGGATAAGAAGTCCTATTATTATAGATACAACAATTAAGAGCATTAATTTAAATTTTTAAAAAAAATATTTCTACTTTCTAATTTAATTGATATTATCTCCATTTGACAAGAAGTTTATTAATCTTTTTGTTATTGGAATAATTTATGTACTATTAATAGAGGATTATATGGCAAAAGATTTAGAATTAGAAGAAATTTTACAAACTAAGAATGTAACAAAAAGAGCATGTGTTTCTGCTGTAGAAGATCTTTTATATAAACCATTACCTGTTTTAGATCATGGTTTTATAAGAGTTGTTGATTATATGGGAGATGATAGTTCTATTGTACAAGCAGCAAGGGTATCTTATGGCAGAGGAACTAAGAAGAGTCTGCAGGATAAGGGATTAATTAATTACTTGATGCGTCATCGTCACACCACACCATTTGAAATGTGTGATATTAAGTTTCATGTTAAATTACCTATTTTTGTTGCAAGACAATGGATACGTCATAGAACAGCAAGCATTAATGAATATTCTGCTAGATATTCAATTTTAGCTAATGAATTTTACTTGCCAGAAAAAACTAATTTAGCTCCACAGTCAAAAATTAATAAACAAGGTAGAGAGGACGGTGCAGTTCCAGATGAAGTTGCTGATAAAGTACTCGATATTATTAGAGCTGATTCGATGAATTGTTATCGTCATTATGTGGAAATGATGAATGAAGACGATCAAGGTAATATTATTGATGAAAATAATGTTGGTATTACCAGAGAACTTGCGAGAATAAATTTAACACTTAATCATTATACAGAATGGTATTGGAAAATAAATTTACATAATTTATTTCATTTCTTAGCTTTAAGAGCTGATAGCCATTCACAATATGAAATCAGAGTATATGCAGATGTAATGCTTGATATAGTCAAAGCTTGGGTGCCATTTGCGTATGATGCTTTTGAAGAACATCGCATTCATGGAGTAAATATTTCCAGGAAAGGGATAGAGGCTATCAAGAAAATGATTAGCGGCTGCGAAGTTACTCAGGAAGATAGTGGTATGAGCAAGCGAGAGTGGGGTGAATTAATGAATATATTAAATAAGTGATTAGAGTAATTATAGTATGTGGTCCAACGGCCAGTGGTAAAACAGGATATGCTCATAGGTTAGCACTTAAATTAAATGGTGAAATAGTTAATGCTGATGCTATGCAAATTTATCGCCAATTCCCAATTATTACTGCTTCACCAAGTGATGATTTACAGAAGGAGTTACCATATCATTTATATAATTTTTTAGATATTGATCAGGCATTTTCAGTAATGAAATATGCAAATCTTGCAAGCGACAAAATCAAGGAAATAACTAAGAGAGGTAAATTGCCAATTATAGTTGGTGGTAGCGGCATGTATATTAATGCCTTAATTTCAGGATATCATAATATTCCAGATATTAGTGAGGATATTAGAAACAAAGCAACAAAATTACGAGAAGAAATGGGGGCTGCAGCATTTTTTAGTAAATTATCGCAGCTAGATTCTATTGCAGGTAAGAAATTAAATATAAATGATAGTCAAAGAGTAGTAAGAGCCTATAACGTAATTACCGAGACTGGGCGTTCTATTTATAGTTGGCAGGAAGAAGAAAAAACAAAATTACTAGCTGACTATGAGTTTGAGA
>JABSSF010000180.1 GCA_013214485.1 Rickettsiaceae bacterium
TTGGCGTCCATACCATCATTGCGAGAACATTTATGTTCGTGGCAATCTACAAAAAAGTAATGTAATCAAATCTGGATTATTACGCCGATATGAAATTTGAGCATATTTCTTACCTCTTGTCTACTAAATTAAGCAATCCTAGTTAAATAAAATTTTACTTAACTAGGATTTTACAGTTTTATTGATTATCGTAGTGATAAACATTACCATTTGGATCATAAACTACACCCATATTATCTACTTTATAATCATCTTGGTCATGTGTGATAACAACAGGGGTAGGATGATGATGATTATTATAAGTACCAGCACCAGTTCCAGCATTACTAGCAGTTATTATGTGATGAATGCTTGGCTGTTCTCTTTGGTTATTATCAGGGTCAATACCAGCTATGTGATTAGTAGCATCTTCATCTAGATCATCAACATTTACTACGTTATTATTATTTGGAAATAGTGAACAATCTTGTTTTAATAAAAAATCTTTAATTTGTTGACTAAGGACATTCAACCCTATATGTGTACTACCTAACACGTATTTTGCATATTCAGTTAAACTTGCCCCGCTTGTAGCACCAGGAGATGTAGCTTCAAATAAATCAGAGCCGTATTTGTCATGATAAAATTTTAATATATTATATATTTTTTCGTTTAATGGTTCTTTAAGAGTTTCTTCCGTATCTTTCATTATTTTATTAACTTGTTCTATAGTATTAGCAGAAGAACTATTAAATAAACTTGTTATGTCATGTTTTCCACTAATATTATTGCATTCAATGTAATTATTTATTTCTTGTAATATAAGCGATAAATAATTTTTTACCTGAGAATTAGTCATATTAGTAATATGTTGATTAGCTAAACTTTGATTTTCAGGAGTTACTATGTTATTAACATGATTAATTATTTCTGTATTATATTTCAAATAATCATCACATAGAGATAGTAAAATAATATCTTTCTGAAAATATAGCTTAAAAAATTGATCTAATTGATTTACTTGATTTAACTTATCATTTAGTAATTGGAAATTATTAGTTTCTTCAGTACTTAAATAAAACAGTGCATAAAAAAGAGGTGGGTAGGTCTCCTTAGTTGGAGGTATAAGAGCATGGTTGTTTGTATCAATAATATCCAGTAAATATTTTATTTCCTCTGTAAGTCCTTGTTTCATATAATATGATAGAGCATTACTAAAGTCGAAATAGGTTTTGTCCGTGATTCTTACATCTGGAGCAGAAACTTTTATGTTGTAAGCTCTATCAATATCATTATTATTCTCAGTTACAAATACAGTACAGTCATTATCAATATTCCCATATATAATGCGGTTGCCAGGGCTATTGTTGGTAAAATGTACAAATCTATCTTCTTTAATTATTGCCTTAGTCCCATTACCTGCAACTATATGCATTATTGCATTACCACATACTAAAGTATAATATGTTCCACCTGCTGGAATCTCTATACAGTTTTTGTTGGCAAAGCCTAAAACTGCATCATTTAAAGTCTTATCATGTTTGAAAATTTTAGCACCATCAGGACAATATATGCCACCATCGTGATCCAGGGCAATTTAAAAGTCACAATCAAAGATTACAAATTACTCTTGAATAGAAACTTATAAAAAACCAATTCTTGTA
>JABSSF010000181.1 GCA_013214485.1 Rickettsiaceae bacterium
ACAATAAAAAAACTATATTGATAGTGGGACATTCTAATACTACTCCCGCTTTGTTAAATATTATATTAGGAAATAAACAATATGATAATTTGCCAGAAGACCAATACAATAATATATATACGGTTATTATATCTGAAAATGGAAAATCGGAAATTATAGCAACCAAATATGGAAGTAAATTAGAATAGTATAAAGTCATTATAGTTACGAATAAACACCCTTGCATAATAAATATGTAAGGGCGTTTAAAATAACTTATAATTTATAAGTCTATTATGTATTCTTACTCTACTAAAAAGTAAATTTTATTTTCTTATTAATATTAGACACTTCTATGGAGCTTATGTCTCTATTGATTACCGTTCCTGAAAATAAAATATATTTATCATATTGTTTACAGGAAATGACAAATAATACTGTTAGAAGAAAAAATATTTTTTCATTGTATATGTTTTATAACTGTAAAGCTACTAGTATTATATTCCGTTACTGTTTAGTTTTAAACACATTTGTTTTATATATGAAATTCAATAAAAACAACCTTAGATGATAAATACATAAGGTGTTCAGGAAAAAGACAAAAATATTATGTTATTAAAAAGCCTAGCTTTTTACGACTATACCCAAAGATTCTAACAGTTGAGGATGGTCTTTTAAAGCTATCCTTGCTACGCCTTTTATATCAAACATCCACTCAGCTATTCTGTCAAAAGCGGCTCTCTTTACAACTGTAGCATTTTGCGATTCCCCTTTTTGGTTGATATACTCAATATATGCAGAATGTAAATCTTTAATCAAAACGATAGATCTACTTATATGCTCTTGATTAATCTTTAACCTAACTAATTTTTCTTTTATATTTTCGTCCGAATCAATAGTTTTATAAAACTTATCTGTATCAATAAGAAAACTAGAAAGTGACGAGGATGGACGACCAATAAGTCCTAGTCTACTAAGAATCTCAAGGTCTTTAGTAAATACAAGCCTGGATTTTTCTCTGTCCTTATAATATATATCATAAAGATTAGTATATAATTTCTTGTAATTTATAAACGCCGTTTTGGTATTGTCGTCTTTTATAACTTTTAATTCATAAGATTTTTTTGTAATTTCATACATAGCCAAGCCTTCATCTATTTTGGAAACATCATACATGTAGACTGCCAGTATACTAGCTACTATAGGATTCCTCTTGGCATTCTCCAAAAAAGTTTTGTAAAAAACTAATAATTCTTTTTCTGATTTATAACTCATAATACTTTGTTTTAAAAACTCACTTGTAAAAAGCTGATAATAAAGATAATATAATATATTTAATTTCAAAAATATATTTAAACCTATTTCATTTACTAAATACATTAGGTAGCTATAAAAATGTATGAAGTGAATGTAAAAGTATATGAGGTAGATATAAAAACATATGCGGTAAGTATAAAAATAGATGAAGTAAATGTAAAAACATATGCGGTAAATATAAAAATAGATGAAGTAAACATAAAAACGTATGCGGTAAGTGTGAAAGTATATAAGGTAGATGTGAAAACATATGCGGTAAGTATAAAAGTATATTATGTAGCTATAAAAACATATGAGG
>JABSSF010000182.1 GCA_013214485.1 Rickettsiaceae bacterium
TCCAAATTAATGTAATTAATTTAATATAAAAATGGAAGAAAGCTCCAAAAACTTCTCCGGAAGTGATTATTAAGCCTTATTTGAAAGTTTGGATAAAAATCGCCATTAAACTTTGAATTTTTTACTAAAATAATCTCGATAAAAAATTCAAATTGAGTTGCAAAACCTATAATAGTCTTCAAATTGTACTGAATAATGATAAAAGGATACTAGATAAATAAAAAAGAAAGGAAAAGTCAAAAATTTAGCTGTTTATAAATGTTTAAAGCCAGGTTGTAACACTGAATTACCAGTATATAAATATAACATAGAAAAAGCTGAAAGGCTTGCTAAATAACATTGATAAAGACCTGATCATCATCTTATATTATAAAAGTCACTAAATTTAGGTGAATTCTATAATTAATTAATAGATTATAGCTAAAATATTTCATAAATGCCTGCACCTAAAGAAAAATAACTGTTACCAATCACTACTTTTGAATGAATTATATACTTATATGATGGGAAATTATTTGAAAAGATTAAAACTATAGAATTAAATAAAGATATAAATTAGTGTTTAACTGGTTTAATTGTAGCAAAAAATATGTATAAAAACATTTAAACTCCATCATATCTATATGATATCAAATAAAAGAAGGGCTTTGAAGATGTAATTGTTGATGATGCATTAAAATTGAAAGCTTTAGATCATATTTAAACCAACCCTAGAATGGGTGATACAACAAAACCAAAATATTCAAGCATAATTACAAATTAAATTCCTTTAAAAACATATTCAAATAGTGCTTTTTAAGAGTTGATAAATAATTCAACATAACCTAAAATCATGAAAGCATGTATAAAAATACTTGTAAAATAAGATTCGGAAGTTAATTTTGCCTTTTTAAAATTAGAAGATGCTGCATAAACAGAAAGAAAAGAATGTAATATTATTGCTGATTGAGATGAAATCAAAGAATTAATTAAATAAAATTATACATCTAACGAATTAGATACATAATAAAAGTTAGGCAATTTTTTATTTCATTTATAATGTCTTTTTGGCTTAAGATGGTCTGATATGTCATGTATTGATTATACTAAATTCAAGCCAATTGATTCGTAAAAGTTAAATTTAAAGCATTCTACTCACTAATAATGATATACATAAACAATATCATTGATTAAAGAAAAATAATATAGGAAAATAGGGAAAAAAGTAGAGCTTTATATCCCATAATCGGTGTATGATTTTATTATGATGTAGAAAGAATCAATCAAATTAATCATACCTCCTTTCGTTAAAGATGAAAATAGAAGAATTAAGAATTATTAGTTATATAATTAGGCTATAAAATAGTTATTTAATAACTAAACAACACATGCTGCAAAGCATTAATATTCATTTTTGTCTTCAAATTGAAGTTAAATTTAAGAAAATATAAATAATTTAACATGAAGTTCAAGCAAAACTAAATACAGGAATTACTAATAAGCAAAGAACAGTTAGTTTTCAAACTTTAGAGTCTTTATATTTAACGATAATATGCTTAATATGGAAGAATATATGAAATAAGCACTATAAAGTTG
>JABSSF010000183.1 GCA_013214485.1 Rickettsiaceae bacterium
ATATCAAAAAATTATTAAATTTAAACCAATGATATTATATCATAAATAAGAGATTAAGTGCAATTAATTAATTTTTTAAAATAGAGTAGGGGGGCAAAAATTAATTAATTGCAAATTGTAGTATAATTAAGTGGACATATAGGTTAATACTACATAGAATATACAATGGTATATACTACAAGAATTTGTAATTTTTGTGATTAGTTTTAAAAAGTAGTACAAACGATCGTTTATACTACAAATATATTATTAAGAAATATTAATAGGTTTAGAATTATGTTAATAGGATATGCAAGAGTATCAAAAACAGACGGAAATTTAGATCTGCAGAAAGATGCATTAATAACAGCTGGAGTACCAAAAGCAAAAATATATGAGGAACATGCAAGTGGTAAAAGAGAAGATCGCCCTGAATTGATTAGTTGTTTAAAATCACTGCGAAATAATGAAGATACCTTGGTAGTATGGAAATTGGATAGGCTAGGGCGAAGTTTACATCACTTAATAGAGATAGTACAGGAATTAGAAAAAAGAAAAATTGGTTTGAAAGTATTAGAAGGGAAGGGGGCTTGTATTGAAACAACTACAGCCTCTGGTAGAATGATCTTTGCAATATTTGCAGCGTTGTCAGAATATGAAAGAGAATTAATCAGAGAAAGAACTAGAGCTGGTCTTAAGGCTGCAAGAGCTAGAGGCAGAAAAGGCGGAAGAAAATTTGTAATGAACAAAACAAAATTAATGATAGCTCAAAATGCTTTGAAGAACAGAGAAACGCCAATTAGCGAATTATGTGACGAATTGCAAATAACTAGATATACTTTGTATAGATATCTTTCTCCAGAAGGGCAATATAGGGATTATGCGCAGAAATTGCTAGAAACCATTTAAATCTAGGAGGCTACATTTCAGTTTGTTATATGAAATAGTTTTCCTCTGACATTTAACATTTTATTTTGAATGAAATTTAATTTTAGCTTCTTTGGCTATTTTAAGAATCTCATTAGGTTTTTTTCCAGCCACCTCAGCAATAAGATTAACATCAAGATTTTTATTCAGCATATTAATAACAATTTCATGCTTTTCTTCTTCTTTACCTTTTTCAATACCTTTTTCAATACCTTTTTCAATACCTTTTTCAATACCTTTTTCAATACCTTCTTGTACCCAAGGAACTTTCCACTTTTCTCTTTCAAAATCAGCAATAGATTGCATAACTTCTTCTCCATCATTTGTTGATAATTTTTCCATTACCAAATTATAAAGCTGCTTCTGCTTGCCTTTTGGCAGCATAGTTCTAATATAACATAAACTGTGCGATAAGTAAATAAAATGATATTTTCTATCGGCGTCAATAAGCTCTGAAAAACTATCAAATAAATCCTCTAAAGCTTTAAGTAAATCCCTATCTCTAATGTGCTTAAGCATATATTCCATGATGCTAGCAGCTTGATCTCTAGCAAACTCATCATTTTGCATAGAATATAGGTCAACAACCTCAAAATCATTTGTTAGTAGTTCTTTTCCCATTTTTTCAGAATCACCAAAAAGTGGCCATAAATTCCTTGGAGCATCA
>JABSSF010000184.1 GCA_013214485.1 Rickettsiaceae bacterium
AAATGTTTAACCATACAAAATCCTTGTTGTGGAAAAAAATTGCAATTCTTGGTTGTGACTTTTAAATTGCCCTGTATCCTAACTTCATTTTCTGCGTAGTAGCTTAAAATCATACGTAGCAAAAGTCAATAGTTTATTTTACTTTTATTCATTTTGGATATGTGGTTTTGAATAATAACAAATGACTGGAGCATGATCTGATGGTTTGCTTTTTTTTCTACTCTCAAGGTCAATAATGCAATCAGAAATATAATTTGCAGCACTACTATTACTGATAATAGTATCGATACGCATACCTTGATTTTTTTGCCATGCTCCAGCGCGATAATCCCACCAGGAAAATTCTTGCTTATCTGGATGTTTTATACGGTAATTATCTACAAAGCCAGAATTTAATATGGTTCTTAATTTATTTCTTTCTGTTTGCGTAAAACATGTTGAATCTTGTAAAGCTAATGGATCATAAACATCGATGTCAAATGGAGCAATATTATAGTCAGAACCAATAAATATATGTTCAGCAAAAGATTTAATTGAACTTAAGTATTTAGTAAACTCATCATAGAATTGCAATTTCGTGATAAATTTATCGCCACCTACTGTTCCACCATTTGGAGCATAAAGAGAAATAACACGACTATAGCCAATTGGTAATTTAGCAGTAATTTCAATAAATCTTGCTTGATCTGGGATAGGATTATTTGGAAAATCATAACTAATATTATCAGCTGGAATTTTAGAAAATATCGCTACACCATTATATGTTTTTTGTCCATGAACATATAAATTATAAGATAAATCCTCAAATGCTTCATAAGGGAAATCGTCTGTTAAACATTTCAGTTCTTGCAGACAAATAATATCTGGTTGATTTTTTTTAATTAATTCCAATAAATGTTTTATACGTATTTTTATGGAATTTACATTCCAAGTTACAATTTTAAAACTCATAATATTATCCATTCTTTATCTTTGACAATTAGGACAAAAAAAACTTGCCCTACCCCCTTGTATAACCTTAGCTATTAAATTGTTACAATTAAAACAAGGTTGCTTATTTCTATTATATACATTTAATTCTTGTTTAAAATAACCAGGTTTACTATCCCCACCAACAAAATCTTTTAAAGTAGTACCACCCTTGTTAATAGCGTTGGTAAGTACTTGTTTAATTGTTTCAACTAATAAACCTAATTCATTTTCATTTAAACTAACTGCTTCTTTTTGAGGGTCAATTCCAGCTAAAAATAAACTTTCTGAAGCATAAATATTACCAACCCCAACGACTATTTTATTATCCATTAATATTTTTTTTACAGCTATTTTCTTATTTTTTACTTTATTGGCAAAATAAGTACTATTAAATTCTAGAGATAAAGGTTCAACACCTAAATTTTTAAAATAATCTTGTTTATTTAACTCTGTAATTTTACTTAAATAAACCATCCCAAAACGCCTTGCATCATTATATATTAATTGTATATCACAATTATTATATAATATCCCACATTATCCCACAATATCATCACAACTATTACAT
>JABSSF010000185.1 GCA_013214485.1 Rickettsiaceae bacterium
TTCTGAATATTATTGGATATTTCTTTTTTCATTGAAAATCCCATATTTATATTCATTTTTCAAGTGAAATTACTATAAATATATAGAGGATATTAAATTAGGTGATAATAGTTTAAAAGAAATAGAAAATACATTAAATGATCCAAAGACCATTAATGCTTTAGTAGAAGGAATTGTTGGTAGTGTCCACTTTAATCTTCCTTTAAAGGATCCAAATAAAAAAGAGCATCCTTATTTATTAGACGACGTAAAAGAGAAGTTAAAAACTCTAAAGTTAGATAAAGTGTTAAACCAGTCTGCATTATTAACAATGAAAGCGGGTAAATTTTTTGTGCCTACGGGTTATAAAAACAACGTTCAAGAAGTTCTGAAAGATGCAATTACGCAGCATCTTTATGACACAGGAATTATCACCAAGCATCCACAAATTGAATTAGTACGTTTAAGAGTAGATCTAGCTAATAGTGTGGATGAATATGGGGTTAATATATTATCTCCAGATTTTTTAAAGAAAGCAGCAGGAAAAAATCATTTAAAAGATATTTTACAATATTCTCTTAAACATAAAATAAAATATGATTCATATAGTGCAAAAGGAGTAAAATTTAATGAGATCGTAAAGCTAGCAGAGCAGCAAAATTGTTTAGATGACCTTATAAAATATACCGTTGATAATAAAATAAAGCTAGATGTTGCTAGTAACAAAATTATTGACAAATTTATTCGGAAAAATAAAGATCAAATAGAAATATCTCCAGCTATTGATAATAAAGGTAATAAACAGTTAGCGATTAAATTTGCTAATAAACTTGCAAGGGATCATTTTATAGAATCTTTTATTGATGACGCAAATGATCTTAATTCAAACATTAAGGTTGCAGATATTATGGATAAAGATAATAATAACCCTGCAATTTTATATGTAAAACCTTCCAAAGGTAAAGGACATCTAGGAACCTATATATCAGCAAATAACGAATTATCAATATCTTTTGGTGATGATGATATTGCTGATCATTTTAGAACTGTAGTTGGTTTAAGCGAAAAAGCATATCTTCCTGAAAACAGTGAAGCTATATATATTTACAGCTCAATGTTATCACCGAATGATAGTAACGCTATTATAAAAACTACTGGTGAGTATGAATATGTTGATGAGATAGTAGAAAAACTTGAACTTGAAAAAGACAATGATAAGCAAATTATTCAAAATGATAAAATCAACAAGCAACAAAATATCCAGCAATCTCAGCAGCCTATTGTTGAAAAACCTGCAGTAGCTGTACCGTCTATTGATGACCTTGATAAGGATAATAAACTGGAGCAAAACAAAGATGATGATATAAATCAAAATGTTAATCAATCTCAGCAGTCTATTATTGAAAAACCTGCAATGTCTGTACAACCCATTGATGACGTTGATAAGGATAATAAATTAGAAGCAGAGAAAATTGACGTTGGGAAACTAGCAAAAATAACTTTAATATTTAAAAGTATAGTGCTATGATCTGATGTAATGGCACATTTAAGAAAA
>JABSSF010000186.1 GCA_013214485.1 Rickettsiaceae bacterium
TTGAAGCTGCAATTCAAAAAACAGAAGCTTTCTTTAATAGTTTAGATATTCCAACTAGAATTGGAGATTATGAAGAAGTGAAAAAAGAAGAGTTAAAAGATATTGTTGCCAACCTAGAAAAACACGGAATGGTTGCCTTATCTGAACCTGGAGAGCTTACACTTGATGTTGCTGAACGGATCATTGAAAATGCTTATTAATTAAATTAATAAGATCATACAAGTCTTATTAAGATTAGACCATATCAGATACTAATAGACATATTTTAAAGGAGAGTAAAATTCAGTTTTTATGAACCTTATATTAGAAATACTGTCACAATAAAAAAACAACCTTCGGGTTGTTTTTTTATTTAAGAACTTTATATAGAACAAGATAATAGTAATAACCTCTTTAATATCCCATATCGGTTAAACTACTCACCTATTTATAGTTTCAACTCACCGACACTCCTTTTCCTTCAAGCGATATTTAATGCAAAAGAGGCTTTTTCACAAGTACATTTATAGTATGAAAAAGGTTATATCATATCTGTTTATTGGTTTTATCGTTTCATTTTCGATGAAAGGACAGTCTCTTGATAACCTTCTTGTTACTACAGAAAACTTATATAAGGATACTGAGACTAAACTAATTTTTCCTACAGAAAACAAATCCTTTACTTTTAAACCTTACCAAATAGCTGATAGTAGCTATACTCATTATCAAATCCAATTAAAAAAGGAACAACAAAAAGTACTAAAAAATGATCCTGGCTTAGTTTTAAAGGCTACAACACAATATAACCTCAACGGAGACTTAGATATAGAAACTAACAACTTCACTAACAGTAGAATTAAAACTGAAGTGGAATGGAATATTTTAAAATCTGGTTTTCTAAATAATAGCAATAAAGTAAAACAGCTAGAAAATGAAATTGTAATATTAGATACTAAAAAAGAACGTGAGCAACGTATTGCATGGCGTAGACAGTTCAGGCTACAATATACTTATAGCATTAATGAGGAATTGATTGAGCTTTTTGAAACAAAACAGCAATTTTTGTCTCGTTACTTTGATGTTATTGCAGCTCTATATACAAAAAAGAGAGTGAAACGTGAAAAGTTTCTTGTACTGGCACAACAGCTTAACATTACTGAAACTGAACTAGAAAATACAAAGCAGTTTAATGTACAATTAAAAGACAGTATCAATACTGCTTTTATTGGAGAAAGTCTACCACTCCTAGAGATAGATACATTATACTTTCGTGATGAATTTACTGACCACAATAATAACAATCTACAAAAGCGTAATGACTCTTTACGCGCGCAAAACGTAAAACTACAACACCATTGGACTAATGATGTCTCATTATCAGCTTATGCTAACTATAACTGGTTACAAACCAATGTAAGCAATAGAAACTTTGCATCAATAGGATTAAAATTGCGAGTACCGTTACGATTTTCAAGTAAAAAAAATCTAATTGCTGCTACTATAGCAAGAGATCAAGCTTTCTATAAAGA
>JABSSF010000019.1 GCA_013214485.1 Rickettsiaceae bacterium
GGGTATGGCCACTCATTCTATTGGCTGGTTATTAATTGATGAAGCAGGGCAAGCAGCTCCTCAAGTAGCAGTAGGAGCTTTAAATGTAGCAAAAAGAGCCATAATAGTTGGTGATCCTAAGCAAATTAGACCCGTTGTAACTATTCCTAAAGCAATGAATGGTGCTCTGATGAATTATTATAATATTTCAACTAAATGGGATGTTCTGGAGAGATCAGTACAAACTATATCCGATAGAAGCAACTATTATGGTGCATATGTTGGCCATGATGAAAACAAAACATGGGTTGGTTGTCCACTTAGAATCCATCGTCGTTGCGTTGAGCCTATGTTTAGTGTTGCTAATGAAATAGCTTATGATAATTTAATGATTCAGGCAACAAACCCTAACAGCAGATCAAAAATTCAGGATATTATTCCACAAAGTACTTGGATCAATATTGAAGAATCACATAGCGGTAATAATAAATGGTCTTTAGATGAAGGTTTAGCTGTAATGAAAATTTTGTCTCGTATAGTATATGATCTAGGTATTGAATTTTTAACTGATAGATCTTCTTTATATATAATTTCACCTTTTGTCCAGGTAGCAGAAGGCATGAAGAAGCTATTAAAAACCAATGATAGCTGGTATGATACAGAGCTAGGCATATTTAATCCTAAACAAGACAGCGAAATCAATGAGTGGATTAATAAATCAATTGGTACTATCCATACTTTTCAAGGCAAGCAAGCAGAATGTGTAATATTATTACTTGGTGGTAACTCCAAAACAGTTGGAGCAGTTAATTGGGCAGCTTCAGCACCAAATATCTTAAATGTAGCAGTAACTAGGGCAAAAAATTTAATTTTAGTTGTTGGTAATTATGATATCTGGTCTGAAAAACAATATTTTAATGAACTTGCTAATGAATTAGAAATATGCAATATTAATGAATTATTTCCTGAAGAAAGAAAAAAACATAACATTCCAGATTTAGACAATCTATTTAATTAAGTATCTATAAACCTTGCCTGATTTGCTATAGTATTTTATTATGAATTATAAATCTAATATATAAAATAACATAAGTATCTATGCCATATATTCTTTTAGCAGCAGCCATTTTTGTAGTAATTTTTACTATTTATCTAATTTACCGCAACATTCAATTAAAGACAGAAGTCAGATTTTTAAATAGTGACCTGGCATTCCATAAAGAGCAGAATCAAGCTTTAGAACAGGAGAAAATCACCTCTACTGAGCAGATGCAACATTTACATAGTAAAGTAGAGAATCAGCAACAACTAATTACTGATTTTGATAAGATGCGGGAAGAATCACAAAAAATGACCAAAGCTGCACTTTTTGATCTTGGCAATGAATTATCAAAACAGTTAATTGAAATGCATAAAAAGGAAAACCAAGAAACCAGGGAATTATCTGAAAAGAATATCAAAAACACTACTGAGAACTTTAATAAAGAGTTTGAAAGATTAGTCAATATGGTCGGATCACTCAGCAAGGATATCGAGAATTCTAAAGAAACTGTTGATGTAATAAAAAACTCACTACTTTCTCCATCTGGTGCCGGCAAGCTTGCTGAAATTACTCTGGAAAATATTCTCAAAGCATCAGGTCTGAGGAATAAATTAGATTTTTTCATGCAGCATAGTATTACTGGGGAAAATGAGGAGAAACTCCGTCCAGATGCTGTTATCTATTTACCTGGCAATAATATCATGATTATAGATGCTAAAGCTTCAAAATTTTTAGTCAATAATCAGGGGATAGATAATATTAATGATAAGAATCTCATGCGAACAATGAATAATCATTTACGCTCCCTAAGTAGTAAAGATTATGCTGAAAATATTGTTAAAGCAGTTAACAATAAAAATAAAGCTAAGAATAATATTGGCAATGTAATTACCTTAATGTTTTTACCTACAGAACATGCGGTGGAAAAATTAATCGAAGCTGACCAGCAATTTATGTATAAAGCATGGAAAGTAAATATTTTTCCAGTCGGCCCTACTGGACTGATGAACATGTTATCTTTTGCTAAGTTTCAAATTTCTGAACAATTAATGATGCAAAACCAACAGCTCATTGTCGAAGAAGTACGCAAATTATTACTCTCTGTTTCTTCTCTTACTGAACATTCTGGCAAATTAGCTGCTACTATAAAAAACCTAGTAAACCATTATGATAAATTTGCAGGATCCTTTAATCGAAACTTTTTATCAAAAGCCCAAAGCTTGAGTAAACTGGGTATCAATACTGGTATTAAAAAGGAAATGATTAATCTGCAACGCTACCAACTTGTTACTTCAAACTCAGAAATGATTGAATTAGCAGCTGATGAAAATAATGAAATTACCAGTGATAATAACAGCTTAGTAAAAGAAAATTAGTTGCCAGTATTTTTTGCCTTAAATGTACATTGATAACGATTACCCCATTGTGATTCTATTGATTTACAAATAAATTTTAGTTTTTTATAAAACCCTAATGCCTCATTATCAGTTTCAGCAATAATAGTTTTGTCTGAAAAATTAACTTTTAAACGGTTTATTAGCAAGGTTGCTACTTTCTTGTTTCGGTAGGTTGGTAATACACTTATATGCTGTATTATAATAGCATTATTAACTACTTGATATCCAAGACAGCCAACAAGCTCTGTTTGGTCAAAAACACCAATTAATTTACCTTCATTATTATAGAACTCTAGTACTTTTTTTATTTTCTCAGTAGTGGGCATACCAACTGAGTATTTAATAACTTCAGCTAAATTTTCTGTATTACTTTTAATTAATTTTATTTTAAAATTAACTTTACAAGCTTGTAAAAACTGCACTTCCCTTCCCTCTAACAAAGCCTTTTGATGGTATTTTGTTGGCTTATAATTTGTATCAAAAGCTTGAGAAAAATCATCGTTATTAATGGTGATTTCTTGACCTTGGCTAAATAAATTTTTGACTTCCTTAAAATAATCTTCGATATCTGAAGCAAAATTTATAAATCCCCCTAGCTTTAATTTCTGCTTAAATATATCTAATCTAACTTGATTAATAATACGTCTTTTTTGATAACGTCTCTTTGGCCAAGGGTCGGGAAATAATATATAAATACCATCTAATAAATTATCAGGTAATTCATTAAGCATTAAATCTAAATCATCTGGCCAAAGTAAAAAATTAGTCACAAGTTTCTCTTTAACCATTTTAAGTAAATTAGCAACGCCATTAAGATATACTTCAACACCGATAAATAAAGAATTGGGATTATTAGTTATTAAATCAGCAAAATGCTCACCCATACCAAAACCTACCTCCATATAAACCTTATCATATGAAGTCCGATATTCTTTTAGTTTAGTAATTGAAAATTTATAAGAAGATAATTCTTCTGCTAATAAATCTTTTTTAGATTTTGATAAAACCTTACCTACCCTTCTTGCAAAGCTACGATTTAACTTATTTTTCTGGTAAATCAGTATTGCACTTATTCATTCTCAATATATAAGTGCTTATTATTACTTTGTAGAATCAGTTTTGGTTTTTACTACTTTCTTAGCAGTAGTAGTTTTAGAATCAGCGACTTTTTTAGCTGGAGCTGTTGTTTTTTTTGCAGCAGCTGATGTAGTTGCTGTTTTCTTACTTGCAGTAGATTTAGTAGCAGTTTTTTTCTTAGTTTTTTTAGGAATTAATTCACCAGTCGCTAAAAGTTTAACTTTCTTTGCTAGCAATTTAACTTTTCTTGAACCTGTAGTTTTTTTAATTAGCTTTTTGCTAACTCCACTCATGATTTCAGATTGGGCTTCTCTTAAACTGCTATTTGCTAAAGCTGTATCCCCTGATTCTACTGCTGTTAATACTCTTTTTACATAAGTCTTGATACGAGTCTTACGATTCTTGTTAATAGCTGTTTTACTAATAGTTTTTCTGATAGCTTTCTTCGTTGCTGTGTGATTTGCCATTGTTATTTATCCTTTTTTTTCTCTTCTTTTTTTTCTGATTGTTTCTTTATTTCTTTTTTTCTGCCTTTGCTTCTGGCTTAGCATTTTCTATTGCTTTAACCTCAGCTTTAGTTTCGGTGTCAGTTTCTTCATTCTCGGCATTTTTAACTACAGGTTTTGGAGTCATTGAACCCTTAGCAGCTATATCTCTATCAACAAATTCAATATATGCTACTGGAGCTAAATCACCATATCTAAATCCATCCTTAATTATACGCGTATAACCACCAGCACGAGATTTATATCTCTTAGCAAAAACTGATATTAACTTATCTGCTGCTTTTTTATCTTTAATTTTAGCAATTATCTCTCTTTTTGCAGCTAAGGTCTCTTTCCTTGCTTTAGTTACTAATTTTTCTACGTATGGTCTAATTTCTTTAGCTTTCGCTACTGTAGTTCTTATTTGTTCATTCATAATAAGTGAAACCGCCATGTTAGCAAACATTGCTTTTCTATGACTACTCGTCCTATTAAGTTTTCTACCACCAATCTTATGATTCATTATCTCTTACCCCTAATATTTCTCTATATAAATATAACTACACTTATCTTTTAATACGGATCTTCATGCTTCTTGGCTAACTCCTCTACATTTTCAGGAGGCCATCCTGGTATTTCCATACCAAATGAAAGATTAAATTTATTTAAAATTGCCTTAATCTCGCTCAATGATTTTCTACCAAAATTTGGAGTCCTTAGCATTTCTGCTTCAGTTTTTATAACTAAGTCACCAATATATACCATATTATCATTCTTTAGACAATTTTCTGATCTTACAGAAAGCTCTAAATGTTTAACTTTTTTCAATAATACAGGATTGAACTCTGGCTCTTCCTGCTCTTCAACTTTTTCTTCTTCTTCTTCCTCGAAAGTAACAAAAAGTTCTAATTGATCTTGTAAAATTCTAGCAGATAAAGCAATCGCCATTTCTGGAGATATAGTACCATCCGTTTCTACTGACATTATTAATTTATCATAATCAGTTACCTGACCTACCCTAGTATCTACTACTTTATATGACACTCTTTTAACTGGACTAAATAAAGCATCAATAGGAATTACATCTATTGCTAAATGATTGTCTCTAGCACTTACCGCTGGAACATATCCTTTACCAGTTTCACATATTAATTCCATTTCAAATTCGCTCTCATTTGATAAAGTACATATTACTTGATCAGGATTTAATATCTCTATTTCAGTGCCAGTATCTATCATATCAGCAGTAACTACACATGGCCCTTTTGCTTTTAACCTTACAGTTCTACGCTCAGAACTATGCATCTTAACTACAACTGATTTTAAATTAAGGATAATATCTACCATATCCTCCTTTACTCCAGATTTTGCTGAAAATTCATGCACAACACCTGGAATTTTAATTGAAGTAATTGCCGCACCTTGCAAAGATGATAATAAAACCCTTCTTAAAGCATTACCTAATGTTAAACCAAAACCGCTTTCAAGTGGTTCTATTATTATATTAGCAACACGACTATCAGTGTTATCCCCATCATATTCAATTTTTGAAGGTTTAATTAATGCATTCCAATTTTTATTAAGTGATACCATATTTTTACCTATACTCTTCTTCTTTTTGGTGGCCTTGTGCCATTATGTGCTACACCTGTTACATCAGCTATTGATGTAACTACAAAAGACTGATTAAAAACTGCTCTAATTGCAGATTCTCTTTGATTCCCTGGCCCTTTAACTTGCACAGATACAGTTCTAACCCCGTGTTCTTTTGCATCTTGTGAAGCTTTATCTACTGTTATTTGAGCTGCGTGGGGAGTCGCTTTTTTTGCTCCTTTAAACCCATGAGCTCCCGCAGAGGAATCAGCTATTACATTACCTTGTACATCAGTAAACGAAATAATCGTATTGTTAAACGTAATTTTTATATGAACTACACCCAAAGTAATATTTTTTCTTTTCTTTTTTGTTTTACTCATTTTCTAATTATTTTAAGTTATTTTTTCTTGCCAGGAATTGCTACTGCCTTACCTTTTCTAGTTCTAGCATTAGAATGAGTATTCTGCCCACGAACAGGAAGCCTTCTAATATGCCTTAAACCACGGTACGACCGAATATCCTTTTCTTTTTTAATATTTAAATTTACTTCACGTCTTAAATCACCTTCAAACTTGTAATTTTTCTCTATACAAGATCTTAGATCAATTAATTCTTGATCAACTAAATCTTTAACTCTCTTACTTTCTGATATACCAACAGCTTTACAAATGTTTTTCGCCGAAGTCAAACCTATACCATATATGTAAGTAAGACTAATGACTAATCTTTTATTTGCTGGAATATTTACACCTGCAATTCTTGCCACAAAAATTCTCCAATTTCAAATTTTAAAATTTACTTTTAAAAATTATTTAAGTCTAAAATAATATAAAAATATCCAATAAAGTCAAATATTTTTTACAACTAATGCAATATCTTCCTTAACTTTGTCAATAGAATTACCTGCATCTATTTGAAAAAAATTGCCATTTTTTTTATAATACTCAACCAAAGGTAAGGTTTTCTTTTTATATTCTTCTATCCTTTGTAAAATAATTTCTTCATTATCATCGTCTCGCAAA
Organism: Rickettsiaceae bacterium; assembly: GCA_013214485.1. Taxonomy (GTDB): domain Bacteria; phylum Pseudomonadota; class Alphaproteobacteria; order Rickettsiales; family Rickettsiaceae; genus JABSSF01. Next base: position 6,599 of record JABSSF010000019.1, read on the forward strand.
TGGAGATTTGTTGAGCCACAAGCATCACAAACACCATCAACAAGGCTATTACTAAAATATTTATTATATGACTTACCACAATCTCTACAAGAATATCTACCTGAAATTCTTTTTATTGCTACTTCATCTGCAATATCAAAATAAATCACACTAACTTTTACATTAATATTATTATCAATAAATTCAGCTTGATCTATAGTTCTTGGATAACCATCTAAAATAATACCTTTACTATATTCTTCTGATAAAATAAATTTTTTAATAATATCATTTACAAGTTCACTTGGAACCAGTTTACCTTCACTCATAATTTGTTTAAGCATTTTTGCTTCTTTACTGTCTTCCTTGGATATTTTTCTAAAAATATCGCCTGTAGAAATATGCGGAACACCTAAAATGCCTGCAATAATACCCCCTTGCGTCCCTTTGCCAGCTCCAGGAGAGCCAAGTAATATTATTATTTTTGTCGTCATCTTACTAATTATTTTATGCTACCTATTTTGTAGCTTCATTTTTTTTACCATGCCTTCGTAACGAGTACTGAATAAGTGAGTCTGAATCTGGCCAAATGTATCAAGTACAACATTAACTACAATAAGGAAGCTTGTACCACCTAAAGCAAAAGCAACTGAGTACTTATTCATCAATAACTCTGGAACAATACAGATTACCGATAGATACATACCACCAATAACAGTAATTCTAGTTAATAAGTAATCGAAATATTCAGCAGTATTTTTTCCTGGACGACGACCTGGTATATAAGCACCATGCTTACGTAAATTATTTGCAGTTTCTTCAGCATTAAACACCACTGCCGTATAAAAGAAACTGAAAAACATTATTAAGGTAATATATAAAAATATATATAATGGTCTACCATGCCCTAAATGATGTGATATAGTAGCCAAAATGCCTGAACTATCATTAGAAAATCCAGTGATTGTTGCAGGAAATAATAACACCGAACTAGCAAAGATTGGTGGTATAACTCCTGAAGTATTAAGTTTTAATGGCATATGAGTCGAATCACCACCATAGATTTTATTACCTACTTGGCGCTTTGGATATTGTACTAAAACTCTACGCTGCGCTCGCTCAAAGAAGATAATAGTTGCAATCATAGCCAGCACACCAGCACAAATGACAAATACCAATATCGGCGAAATACCACCTTTTCTTGATAATTCAAACATACTAACTATTGCAGAAGGCAACCCAGAAATAATCCCGATAAATATGATTAATGACGTGCCATTACCTATACCTCTTGAAGATATTTGCTCCCCTAACCACATTAAAAACATTGTTCCAACTACCAAAGTGATAACTGTTGAAACTTTAAATATTAGTGATGAGATTATTACTACAGGACCATATGGTGTTACCGTAGATTCTAAACCAATCGCTACTCCATATGCCTGAAATCCTGCAAATAATACTGTCAAATATCGCGACAATTGATTAATTTTCCTACGACCTACCTCACCCTCTTTCTTTAAATTTTCTAAAGGCTTATAAGCTATTGTCATTAATTGGATTATAATAGATGCAGTAATATATGGCATGATTGCTAAAGCAAAAATGGACATCCTAGCAAGCGAACCACCAGATAATAAATTAAACATTCCAAGTATACCTCCTTGGCCACGTTCAGCTAAGGCGGCTAGCGCAACAGAATCAATCCCAGGCACTGGTATAAAAGAACCTATTCTACATACAATTAATATTGCTAATGTAAAAAGAATCCTACTACTTAGATCACTTTGGGATTTTTGCATTATAACTCTTACTCTGTAATTTTATGAAAATTTTCCACCAGCTGCTTCAATAGCTGATTTTGCTGACTTGGAATAAGCTGAAAACCCAATATTAAACTTACTTGTTACTTTACCACTTCCTGCAAGTAATTTTACTGGTACAGATTTATTTTTTATATAGCCAATGGCAACTAAAATATCTATATTAATTGCATTTTTGATATTAATTTTTTTATTAGCTACTAGTCTTTCCAAGTCATCAATACTAATTGCCGTATAATTAATTGATTTAGAACAATTAAAACCTCTTTTCGGTAATCTTTTAATTAAAGGCATTTGACCACCTTCTGTTTTAATAGCAACACCAGAACGTGATTTCTGACCTTTCATACCACGACCACAAGTCTTGCCTTTACCACTACCAATTCCTCTACCTACTCTTTTTTTATTTTTTTTAGATCCTGGTAAATTGACTAATTCGTTTAATTTTAATATTTTTGCTTCCATATATTTCTCAAGATTAAATATTTAACAACTATTTTACTTCGTCTACTACTACTAAATGCTGTACCTTATTAATCATTCCTCTAACGGCATCAGTGTCCTGTAGAATTTTTGATTTATGCATTTTATTAAGACCAAGCCCTATCAATGTCTTACGTTGACTTGATTCTCTACCTATCGCACTACCTATTTGCGTAACTTTAATTTTTTTATTTGTTGTTTTCTTTGCTTTTGCCATTATCTTTGCCTAAATTTACTTACATACTATATATTTATAAATAACTAACAAGGTTTGTTTAATCTAAGACTTCTTTCCTTGCTGTCCTTGCTCTTTTTTAGCGCTTTCTTTAGAGTCCTTTTTAGTGTCTTTCTTAGCTTCTTTGCTGTCTACTTTATCAGTATTTTTCTTAGGGTCTTTTTTAATGTCCTTTCTAAAAGCTTTTTCACCTTTAACACCACTTACTGAAAGCTCTTTAATATTCTTGCCTCTTCTTGTTGCAATGGATTTTGGCGATTGTAATTTTGATAAAGCATCAAATGTTGCTGCAATCATTGCATTAGGATTACATGAGCCTAAAGATTTAGCTACAATATCAGCAACACCTAAACAACTAAAAATAGCTCTCATAGGTCCACCAGCTATAATACCTGTACCTGCTGGTGCTCTTCTTAATATTACTTTTGCTGCTCCACTTCTACCAATTATATCATGATGTATTGTTCTATTTTGATATAAAGGCACTGACATTAATTTCTTACGACTATCTTTTGTAGCTTTAGCTCTAGAATCAGTTACCTCTTTTGCTTTACCATGACCATAACCAACTTTACCATTTTCATCACCAACAATCATAATCGCAGAAAAAGAAAATTTTCTACCACCTTTGACAACTTTTGTTACTCTGTTAACATCAACTAAATTTTCACTTAATGTTTCAAAATTTTTCTTTTGGTTATTTTTCATAATTACAAATCTCTATTAAAATTCTAAAGTTTTTCTTGCTTCATCTGCTAGTGCTTTAATAACACCATGATATTTATGCCCACCTTTATCAAAAACAACTTGCTTAATGGATTTTTTTGCAGCTCTTTCTGCTAAAAGCTTACCTACTGCAATAGCAGTATCTTTATTACAGTTTGATTTCTTCTGCTTTCTTATCTCCTTATCTAAAGTAGATGCAGCAACTAAAGTTTTCGAGTTTTCATCATCAATAATCTGTACATGTATATGACGACCTGATTTAAAAACCGACAACCTATTACGATTAGTTATTTTTCTTAGCTTTAAACGAAGCCTATTTTTTCTTTTTTTAAATCTTAAATCTTGTGTACTCATTTCTAAATATTCTAATTATTATTATGTAATTATTTAACCTTTCTTCTTGCCTTCTTTTCTTTGGACATATTCGCCTTTACACTTAATGCCCTTACCTTTATAAGGCTCTGGTGGTCTTTGTCTTCTAATTATTGCAATATACTGCCCTAATTTTTCTTTGTCTATAGACTCTAGGACTATAATATTTTGCTTAGGGGTAGCCAACTTAATATAGTCTGGAATCTCTATCTTAGTATTATGACTTTTCCCTAATGTAAGATTTAAATATTTCCCAGCAATAGCTGCTCTATAACCAACCCCATTTACTTCTAACTCTTCTTTAAAACCATCACTTACTCCAATGACCATAGAGCTTATAATACTCCTTGCGGTTCCCCACATTGCTTTGGCATTGGAAGTCTCAGATGTTGGTTTAACAACAATTGTATTATCAATTTGTTCTATTTTAATATCACCTGCAAAGGTTTTTTCTAGCGTACCTTTTGGACCTTGAACTTTAACATTCAAACCTGATATTTCTACTTTAACTCCTTCTGGAGATGGTATTGGTAATTTTCCTACTCTTGACATTGACTCACTCTAAAATACTTTACAAATTATTTCACCACTAATATGCAACTTCTTAGCATCTCTATCAGACATCACGCCTTGTGAGGTAGTTAAAATATGAATTCCCATATTATTATAATATCCTTTTAAATCATCAATAGAGGAATATACTCTTCTACCTGGTTTTGATACTCTATGAATTTGACATATTGCAGGATCCCCCATATTGGAGTATTTTAAATCAACCATTATGGTTCCTGTTTTATCATCAGCTTTATAATCAATTATAAAACCTTCGCTTTTTAACACTTCTAGAATTGAACATTTCATTTTAGATTTTGGCACCCCAACCTGCAAAAGTTTGCTTTTTTGTCCATTTCTAATTCTAGTTAGCATATCTGCTATATTATCTGACATTGACATATAAATACCTCTTATACTCTTAATCTCTTTTTACCAACTTGCTTTAACCATTCCTGGAAGCAACCCTTGCGCTGCTAGTTCCCGCAGCATATTACGTGAAAGACCTATTTTACGATAATAGCCTCTTGGTCTTCCTGTCATTGCACATCTGTTTCTAACTCTACTTTTACTAGAGTTACGCGGTAATTTTGCTAATTTTACTACTAAAGCAAATCTATCTTCTAAAGGAAGTTTTTTATCATAAATCTCTGACTTAATCTTTGCTCTTTTTTTAGCAAAAGACTTGGCCATTCTCTTCCGTTTATTATTTCTTTGTATTGATCCTATCTTTGCCATAATTTCTTATTTTCTATTATTATGTTAAATATTTTAATTCTAAAATCTTAATTATAAAAAGGTAAATTAAAACCTGATAATAAAGCTTTAGCTTCTTTATCAGTTTTTGCTGTAGTTACAATGGTAATATCCATACCTCTTATTTTATCCATCTTATCATAATTTATTTCTGGAAATACCATTTGTTCCTTTATTCCAAAAGTAAGGTTACCTCTACCATCAAAACTTTTTACAGAAAACCCTCTAAATTCCTTTACCCTTGGCAGTGCTACTATTACTAACCTTTCTAAAAACTCAAACATTCTATCTCTTCTTAAGGTAGCTTTACAACCTATTTTCATTCCTTCACGTAACTTAAAAGCTGCTATCGATTTTTTTGCATAGGTAGTATAAGGCTTTTGCCCAGTAATTAAAGTCATATCATTAATCGCATGATTAATAACTTTAGAATCAGCAACAGCATCGCCCACACCCATGTTAACTACTACTTTCTCAATTTTAGGTATTTGGTGGAGATTACTATAATTAAATTCCTCTTGCAAATTCTTTATTACATTCTTTTTATATAATTCTTTAAACCTAACTAACATTATTTACTCTCCGCTTTAATTAATTCTCCAGACTTTTTTGCGAATCTTACTTTTTTACCATCTTCAAGATATTTATAACCAACTTTTGTTACTGCATTTGTCTTTGGGTCAATATGAGATACATTAGAAACATGAATTGGTAGTTCTTTTTGAATAATACCACCATCACTAGTTTTAGTTGGTTTAGTATGTTTTTTTACTACATTAACCCCGCTAACTATAACTTTATTATCTTTAGGCAAAACTTTAACTACATCACCAACTTTTCCTTTGTTTTTGCCAGCAATTACTTGCACTTTATCACCTTTTCTAATCTTTAATTTATTCATTTTATATCACCCCTTCTGCAAGAGAAACAATTTTTGTAAACCCTCGATATCTTAATTCCCTTGGTACAATACCAAATACACGTGTTCCTATAAGCTCATTCTGCTTATCAACTAATACCACACCATTAAAACCAAATTTAATCGTACTACCGTCTGGCCTTCTAACCCCTTTCTTGGTTTTAACAATAACTGCTCTATGTATATCACCTTTCTTAACTCTTGCATTAGATATGCCTTTTGCTACCTTAGTCACTGATACTACAATCACATCACCACAATCAGCAGACATACAGCCTGAGCCTCCTAAAACTTTAATACATTTTACTTCCTTAGCCCCTGAATTACCGACTTCTTTAAGGACGCTTTCCATTTGAATCATAACTAATACTTCCAATATATATAATTAAACACTAATATACACTATTTATAATAAATGTTAAGAATTTAATAAACAAAACTCTATACGTTATTTAACTTGCCATCTTTTTCTTTTTGACACTGGACTTCTTTCTTCAATTTTCACTGCATCACCTTCTTTATACTTTTCTTCTGGGTCATGAGCTAAATATTTACTTGATTTCTTAATAATCTTTTTATATAGCGGATCTCTAAATCTTCTCTCTACTTTTACAGATACTGTTTTACTACCCGCATTACTTACAACTACTCCTTGTAAAACTCTTTTTGGCATTACTTTACTCCACTATTTTTTCTTTTTGATAATTCAGTATTAATTCGAGCAATGTTTTTTTTCACAATAGCAAATCTGCTGCTATTAGTTAGCTCACCTAGCTTACTTTGAAAACGTAAATTAAATAATTCTTTTTTTAATAGAGCCATAGATTCTCTTAATTTTTCTATACTTAATGCTGACAATGCTTTTGCAGTATAATCCGCATTCTTATCTAATTTACTCTTTGCTTTACTCTTTGCTTTACTCATATCTCTTTACTATCTTAGTTTTAATTGGCATTTTTGCTCCAGCTAATTCTAAAGCTGTGCGAGCTACTTCTTCATCTTCAATACCGTCTATTTCGACTAATATTCGGCCAGGAGATACACGAACTGCATAATATTCTACTGACCCCTTACCTTTACCCATTCTGACTTCATTAGGTTTCTTTGAGACTGGGATGTCAGGAAAAATTCTAGTAATCCATCTTCCTGCTCTTTTCATATGCCTTACTGCAGCTCTTCTAGCTGCTTCTATTTGACGAGCAGTTATTCTGTCTCCAGTCATCGCTTTTAAACCATACATACCCTGGGCAAGCTCAGTCCCTGCTTTTGGCTTTGCTTTAACCCTACCTTTATGAGCCTTTCTATATTTCTGTTTCTTTGGCGCTAACATCTTATATCTTCCAAATTCTTAATTATTATTTTTTACTTTTAAAATCACCACGATAAATCCAAACCTTAACTCCTAACACTCCATATGTAGTATTAGCTTCAGCAGTACCATAGTCAATATCAGCACGAAGTGTATGTAATGGAACTCTACCTTCTCTATACCACTCAGATCTTGCAATCTCTGCACCACCAACACGACCAGATACTTCTACTTTAATACTACCACCTTGAGTGATACAATTTTTCATCGCTGTCCGCATTGCTTTTTTATAGGAAACCCTATTTTCTAATTGCTGAGCAATTGTTTCTGCAGTAATAACTGCATCTGTTCCCCATTTTTTTACTTCGTGAATGTTAATAAATAATTCTCTATTAACTTTCTTCTCAATGTCTTTTTTTAACTTCTCAATATCAGTACCACTTTTGCCAATAATTATCCCTGGTTTTTTGGCATGAATATTTACTACTAATTTATTGCTTGACCATTCTGTCTTTACTTTAGCAACGTAAGCCTGCTTATACTTATCCTTGATTATTTTTCTAATATATAAATCTTCAGATACACGCTTTGAATAATCACCTTCAGCATATAATACTGCATCCCAATCATTAAATAAAGTTGGCCCAGTTCTAAAACCTTTGGGATTTACCTTCTGTCCCATAAACTACTCCTCTCTCTCTGCTACTGTAATATATAAATTGCTAAAAGGTTTAAATATTCTTGCTCTTCTACCCCTTGCTCTGGCTCTAACTCTTTTCATAACTAGAGCTTTACCAACCGTTGCTTTTTCAACAAACAAATTATCAATATCCAAACCAAAATTATTTTCTGCATTCGCTATAGCAGATTGCAAACATTTTCTCACATCAATAGCAATTCTTTTCGGTGAAAAACTAAGCTGTATTAAAGCATCAGAAACTTTCATGCTCCGTATCGAAGCCGCAACTAAATTTAACTTTTGCGGACTTACTCGAAGCGATTTTGCTGATGATTTTACTAAAAATGTACTCATTTACATAAACCTCTTTAATTATTTCCTCTTACTCTTTTTATCTGCACCATGACCATAATAAGTACGAGTTGGAGCAAATTCACCAAGCTTACGCCCAACCATCTCTTCACCCACCATCACTGGAATAAACTTATTACCGTTATGTACACTAAACGTAAAACCAACAAACATTGGCAAAATTGTCGATCTGCGTGACCAAGTTTTGATAACTTCTTTTTTACCAGAATCCATCATTACTTGTACTTTCTTTAATAAATATCCATCCACAAAAGGACCTTTCCATACTGAACGTGCCATATATCTATTCCCTACTTACCTTTTCTTTTAATAATAAATTTAGACGTCAATTTGTTTCGACGAGTCTTCTTACCTTTAGTTGGCTTACCCCAAGGAGTCACTGGATGACGACCTCCAGAAGTTTTACCCTCACCACCACCATGTGGGTGATCTATTGGATTCATTGCTACACCTCTTACTGTTGGACGACGATTATTCCATCTTGATCTACCAGCTTTACCTACTGTAGTATTCTTTTTATCTGGATTAGAAATCACTCCAATTGTCGCTTTACATTCAAGTGGAACTAAACGAACCTCTCCCGAAGTTAATTTAATTTGAGCATACCCTGCATCTTTACCAACTAAATCAGCTGACGTACCAGCTGACCTGGCAATTTGACCACCTTTACCTGGTTTCATTTCAACGTTATGTATAGTAGTCCCTACAGGAATATTTTTAAGCGGTAACACATTACCAATCTTAATATCTGCTTCATAACTTGAAATTATTTTACTACCAACTTTTAAATTATTCGGCGCTAATATATAAGAATACTCACCATCATTATATTTAATTAATGCAATATAAGCTGTTCTATTTGGATCATATTCAATCCGCTCTACCGTAGCTGCAACATCTAATTTATTCCGCTTAAAATCAATTATTCTATAACGTCTCTTATGACCACCACCACGATGTCTAGAAGTTATTCTACCTAAATTATTCCGCCCACCTGATTTAGACAAACCAACTGTTAAAGCTTTATATGGACTTTTTTTCCATAACTTACTTTTATCTACTTGAACTAGCCCTCTTTGTGATGGGGTTACTGGGTTATATTGTTTTAACGACATTTACTTAAATACCTCCAGCTATATCTATGGTAGAACCTTCTTTTAAGGTTATAACCGCCTTTTTTATATCGCTTCTGCGACCTTTAACACCTTTAAATTTTTTAATTTTTCCTTTAATGTTAATGATATTCACAGAATTAACTTTCACTTCAAATATCTCTTCAATCGCCTTTTTTACAGTAACTTTATTAGCATCCTTTGCAATTTTAAAAATATACTTATTTTGCTCTTCTAAAATAGTAGACTTCTCTGTAATAACAGGATTTCTAATTAAGTCATATTTACTATACATCATTTAACCTCTCCTCTAAAAGAGTAACAGCCTCTTTTGATATTAATACAAAATTACTATTAATAATATCATAAACATTAGCTCCTATTGCTGGTACTGCATTAACATATATAGCTGAACTTGCAGATAATTTCAAATTTTCATCTACTGCCTTACCATCAATCATAAAAAATTTCCCATTGCCAAATTTAGCCAGTGATTTTATCAAATCAGAAGTTTTAGGTTTTGTCATTTTCATTGAATCAATTACAAATAAACTACCTTCAGATAATTTCACAGATAAGGCATGTTTTAAGCCGAGCACTCTTACTTTTTTCTGTAACTTAATAGCATGTGATCTAATAACTGGACCATGAGCTACACCACCACCCCTTAACTGCACTGCTCTATTATTACCTTGGCGGGCATTACCTGTTCCTTTTTGTTTAAAAGGTTTTCTAGTAGTACCAGAAACTTCACCAACATTTTTAGTTTTATGACTACCTGACATAGCTTTAGCCCTTTGCCAGTCTATCACTCTTTTTATTATGTCTGACCTTAACTCTAAACCAAAAATAGCTTTGTTTAACGCAATGTCACCAACTACTTCTTTGTTTAAACTTAATAATTTGGTTTTCATGTTCTCTTCTCTAAATTAACAATTATACTTATCTAAACATATATTTTCTTTAGGCAGCCATAGCTTTCTTCACTGCGTCTTTAATAAACACATAACAACCTTTTGCTCCTGGCACATTACCACTAACAATAACCAAACCTTTTTCAACATCAACGCTAAAAATTCGTAAGTTCTGCATTGTTACTTGAGTATTACCCATTTGACCAGCCATTTTTTTATTCTTAAAAACTTTACCTGGATCCTGACAACCACCCGTAGAACCATGTGACCTATGAGATATTGACACCCCGTGAGTTGCTTCTAAACCACTAAAATTATGTCGCTTCATCCCTCCAGCAAAACCTTTACCTATTGAAACACCCGTAACATCAACATATTGGCCTTCTTGATAATGATCTGCTTTTATTTCTGTCCCTACGTCAAGAAACCCTTCTTCTGTAACTCTAAACTCTTTTAGCTTTGCCCGTGGCTCAATTTTTGCATTAGCAAAAACCTTTCTCATAGATTTTGAAACTTTGGTAGCTTTTTGTATTGTTGAACCAATAACTAAAGCATTATAACCATCTTTCTCTTTGGTCTTATGAGTGACTACTTGACAATTATCTATTTTTAATAAAGTTAAGCTTATTCTTTCACCTCGATCAGTAAAAGTGGAAGTCATCCCAAGCTTCTTTGCAATTAAACCCGATCTCATTTTTAATTATCCTCTAATTTAATTTCAACATCAACGCCAGCTGGTAAGTCCACCCTACCTAAAGCTTCAACAGTTTGAGGCGTTGGATAATTAATAATAATCAACCTTTTTTGTCTTCTGATCTCAAATTGCTCTCTTGATTTTTTATCAACGTGAGGTGATCTATTTATTGTAAACCTAGAAATTGACCTAGGTAGCGGTATTGGCCCCACCACATCAGAACCCGCCCTTCTTGCTGCTCCAAGTATCTCACTTGCAGCTCTTCTTAAAGTCTTATGATCAAATGCTTTTAATCTAATTTTTATTTTTTGCTGATTATTCATTAACTAATCCTTATTTTAAGTAACTTGCAAATTTATAATTACTTTAAACCCAAAAAAATTAAGCCCAGCTAGTATAACTAACTGGACCTAAATATACAACTTATTTTATAATTTTTGTTACAACACCAGCTCCTACAGTCCTACCACCTTCACGGATAGCGAAACGGAGACCTTCATCCATTGCGATTGGACAAATCACCTTAACAGTAATTTTTACGTTATCACCTGGCATCACCATTTCTTTACCTTCAGGTAGAGCAACTTCACCAGTAACGTCTGTTGTTCTAAAATAAAACTGCGGACGATAATTTTTAAAGAATGGTGTATGACGACCACCTTCGTCCTTAGTTAACACATAAATTTCTGCTTCAAACTCTGTATGCGGAGTAATTGAACCAGGCTTAGCCAAAACTTGACCTCTACAAACACTCTCTCTATCTACACCACGAAGTAAAACACCAGCATTATCACCAGCACGACCTTCTTGAAGTAGCTTCTTAAACATTTCCACACCTGTACATGTTGTTTTTGTAGTCTCTTTAATACCGACGATTTCTATTTCATCACCAACTTTAACGATACCTCTTTCAATTCTACCTGTAACCACAGTACCACGACCAGAAATAGAAAATACATCTTCTATTGGCATCACAAAAGGCTTGTCTGTCTCACGCTCAGGTTGTGGTACATGCTCATCAACCGCGTCCATTAACTCTTCAATACATTTAGTATCTTTACCTTCTAATGCGTTTAACGCAGAACCTCTAATAATCGGCACATTATCACCGTCAAAACCATTACTACTTAATAGTTCTCTTATTTCTAGCTCCACTAATTCTAGTAATTCCTCATCATCTACCTGATCTACTTTATTTAAGAACACCACAATTTTAGGCACCTCAACCTGACGAGCAAGCAGTACGTGCTCTCTTGTTTGTGGCATTGGGCCATCAGCTGCTGACACAACTAATATAGCACCATCCATTTGTGCTGCACCTGTAATCATGTTCTTAACATAATCAGCGTGACCTGGACAATCTACGTGCGCGTAATGCCTTTTATCTGTTTCATACTCAACGTGAGCAGTAGCAATAGTAATACCACGGGCTTTTTCCTCAGGAGCCGCATCAATCTGGTCATAGCCTCTTGCCTCAGCACCACCTTTTTTTGCTAGAACAGTAGTGATCGCAGCTGTTAGCGTGGTTTTACCATGATCAACGTGACCAATAGTACCAATATTACAATGGGGTTTACTTCTATCAAATTCTTCTTTACTCATAGTTTTTCATCTCCAAAATTAAATTTTTAACAAATCATTTACAACATCATATTAACGCATACAATTCAAAGCAAAGCCTTATATTTCTTTTGGCTTTATTGTTCTACCTGGAGCGGATGATGGGAATCGAACCCACACAACCAGCTTGGAAGGCTGGGGCTCTACCGTTGAGCTACACCCGCATTTTTCCTTATATTTACACCCGCCATATATGCTAAGTATATACTTAGCATTAAGTGGTGGAGGGAGAAGGATTCGAACCTTCGAACGCATACGCGGGCGGATTTACAGTCCGCTGCCTTTGACCACTCGGCCACCCCTCCGTAAAGCTCAAAGCAGGATAGACTATTTACACCCTAAACGCAAGATCTAATTTATAAATATAGTTAAATTTAATAAAAAACTACACCTTAAAATAAAAATACGCCTAAACATTTAAGTTGTAATTTTTTATAATAAATAGTAACTTATGTCAAGAACTTTTAACAAATACGCTACTAAATGAAACCATATAAGCCACGAAATAAAAAAAAAGATAGCACTAAAGCATATTATATGTATGGCAGGCATGTTGTTCTATCAGCACTAAATAATAAAAAACGTCAGATACACAATATTTACTGTACTAAAAAAATATACAATGAATATGAAAAACAGCTTAACAATTTTACTGTACAAATAGTAACTAATGACATTTTATATAAAAAGCTTGGCAAGGATGTAACACATCAAGGTATTATTGCGTATGTTAACCCAATATTTTCAGTATCATTAGATGATTTAAGTTTAGGTAATAATCAAGATAGAATTCTAATATTAGATCAAATTACAGATCCACAAAATATAGGGTCAATATTTCGCAGCGCTGCAGCATTTGGAATTAACAAAGCAATTATTACTGATAACAACACTCCTGATGAAAATGCAATTATTGCCAAGGCTGCATCTGGCTGTTTAGAGCTTATGCAAATAATTAAAGTAAAAAACCTCAAATCAACAGTTGATTTTTTGAAAAAAAAACAATTTTGGGTAGCTGGCTTAGATATTGCTGGTAAAGATAGTATTAAGAACGTAACTACCACTAAAAAATTAGCATTAATTATTGGTTCTGAAGGCAAAGGAATG
>JABSSF010000002.1:0-35208 GCA_013214485.1 Rickettsiaceae bacterium
CACTATGAAGCAGGTATAAAAATAACTGATGAAGAATTTGATACAATTAACATTATAAATGAGTCATTTAAAGGAGATTGGAATTACATTATAAAACCTATTAAATATTAAAGTTATTTTTGCAAGCTTCCTAAAGAGAGATTAATATTTTCGATAATTAAATTACTACCGTAAGCTACAGAACCATTACTGATTGCTAACAAACAATGTGATTGATTATTAGCAGAGGTAATTGAAAATTTTGGTATTATTTCTTCGGGTAATCTTAATTCTGATAATTGATCAACTAATTGTTGTTTTTTATTATTAATAGCTACTTTTTTGCGCCCTGATGTATTTTGTGCTCTAGTTGCTTTCGCCTTACTGACTACAGTTGGCCATTTTTTTTATGTAATGCTTTTTTGTCCTTTAGCTTTACTTTTAGATGCTCGTTTTTGTTCCTGCATTAGTTTTTGATGCATGTTTTTCTTATCACGTTGTAAATGGCTGATTTGTGATTCTATATTCAAGTATTTAAGTTTAATTTCATTAAGATAATTACTATAATTTCCTTTAAATATATGGATTTGAGATTGATCAATATGCCATAAAATATCAATAATATTATTTAATAATTCGACATCGTGAGAAACAATTATCAAAGTGCCAGGATAAGAATCGAGTTTGCGTAAAAGTGATTTCCTGTTGTTATAATCAAGATGATTAGTTGGTTCATCTAGTAATAAAATATTTGGATCATTGCTTAGAGCTTTAGTAAGTGATTTGTTAAAACGCTCTGCTCCACTAAAAGAAGTAAAATTTTCAATAGTTTGAGGCACATAGCTTAATGTTGTATTCTCAGGAATTTGTATATTTCCGTAAGTTGGTGATAGTATTCCTTGCAGGATTTTGAGTAAACTTGATTTACCAGAACCATTACGGCCGATAATACCAATACGACTACCATAATCAATATGAGTGTTAAAATCTTCGAAGCATATTTTATTATTAGCTATGTAACTTAAATTTATTATTTCAATAGGGTTATGTATCATTTGTGTTTCTTAAATATCAGAAAAAATTATTAAGTTTGGAATTTTAATTTATAATTTTAAAAATAAATTATTATTCAGTACTATAGGAAATTTAAGAATTAATATTCATGACACAATTTTATATATATATTTAAATAACTTGAAAAAGGGATCACCAACCTATCATATATGGATACCATGATAAAATCAAGTAGAAAACCCGTCATCACGAGTCACTAGTGGTGACATTGTGATCAGTTGATGTTATTACATATTTTTTCTGGGTTGCCGTGAACATAAATGGTCTCGCAATGGCACTCCTTGTCAACAAATTATGTAACCTTTACAATGACAGTTTGGTGATATAATTTTCCTGATTACCTTTTTTCTTATTCTGTTTCAGTATCAGTATCTGCTAAATCAAAATCTTTATTGTCTTCTAATAAATTAGCGTGAACACCTTCATAATCTTTAAGCATATAACCACGTCCCCAGACAGTTTCAATATAGTTTGTTCCACCAGATGCTTTAGCAAGTTTTTTACGTAACTTACAGACAAAAACATCTATAATCTTTACTTCTGGCTCGTCCATACTGTTATATAAATGATTTAGGAACATTTCCTTAGTTAAAACTGTTCCTTTCCGCATAGCAAGTAGTTCTAATATTGCATATTCCTTATTAGTTAGATGTACTTGAGTACCATCAACTTCTACTATTCTAGTATCTAAGTTAATTGATACTTTATCAAAACGGATCACTGATTCAGAATGTCCTTTAGAACGACGTACAATAGCTTGTATTCTAGCAATTAGTTCGTCTGTATTGAAAGGTTTGGTCAAATAATCATCAGCTCCAAATCCTAGACCTTTGATTTTTTGATCTACAGAAGATAAACCTGATAAAATTAATATCGGAGTTTTAACTTTTGCAGAACGAAGTCTAAGTAATACTTCATAACCATCAATATCTGGTAACATTAAATCTAATATGATAAGGTCGTAATCATATATTTTAGCTATATCTACTCCATTATCACCTACATCTGCTACATCACATACATAACCAGCTTTTTCAGGGTCAGCTACTGCTAACTGTATTGATTTAGCTGTTGAGTCATCATCTTCTATTAATAATATTCTCATTATTTATCTCCTTAACATAATTTTACTATTTAATATTCTCATTATTTATCTCCTTAACATAACTTTACTATTTAATAATCTCATTTTATTAACTATAAATCAAGCTTTTTTTACAGTTTAGTTAATTTTCTACTAATGTTAATTAAACTTGTATTAATAGTTTTTCTACTAAATATTTAATTTAGCACCAATATATACTAATATTCCTTCAGATCCATCAAATCTTAACTTATTGTCATCTAAATATTTTCCTTTTGTTTTATAATAGGTACATTGTAGATAAGATTTAACTCCTGAAGTAGGTAAATAATCAAAACCTAAAGTAATTGCATCTAATTTACTTTTTTTATGATCACTGGCAAAATAATTAATGCTGGCTGCATTTTTTTTATCATTAAATTTATATTTACCCCCAACAGCATACATATAAGTAGTTCTACCTATTTTATCAACACTAGGAGAAGTCAAGCTCTTATTGTAATTTCCATATGAGGCTGAAAAAGAGTAAGTTTCTTGGTAATTTACTTCACTACCAACTACATAACTGTTTAACTTAGTAAATTTTATATCAGATTTTTTTTCTGTTTTTTTATCAAAGGCTATAGGTTTACCAACTTCATTAACTACAGAAGTTTCAACAAATAGATCATCTGAAACATCAACCTTATGCTTAGCCCCGTAAGATATACCATCCTTAATGACAAACTTAAATTTAGAAGCTCCTACAGGGGTGTGTCTTTGTTCATCTGTAATTCCTGAATGTCCCATATTAGATGAATCTGGAATATATGATGCACCAAATTGTAGATTGTTAGCACCAAAACTGAATTTTGGCGTAAAATAAGTAATTTTTCTGGAATAATCTATTTTACCACTAGTTCTCATCTTAGAATCAAGAAAACTACAAAAATTAGTTATATAGGCAAGTAAATCCCCATCTGGCGAAGTTTTTACTCTTGCATCCCAGCCATTACCAGTAGCACAAGAAGCTTTATAACCTACAATTTTCATTTTTTTACCAGCACTTTTATCAGAACCAACTTCTACTCTACCAAGATCATTTTCTGTGTAAATAGCCATAGGCGCTGACCTATCATTCTTAGTTGTAGTTTCTATCCCAATTTTAGTGCCATATTTTAAACCATTCTCTGTTTCTAACTTGTAATCTAAAAAAGCATTAACACTAGAATAAAAACCAAATTGACGCTTATTCTGGGATAAAATTTTCTGAGTTTTCGCTCCATCATTGCGATAATAAGTAGATTGAAAATCTAATGCTCCGCCAAGTTTTACCGTATTATCTACAGCATAAGAAACAGACGGCAATAAACATAAAATTACTGCTATTTTTATAGGTATTTTTTTCACTTGAAATTTATACATTTTAATAATCACACTTTAAAATTGTTATCCTTTAATTATTTTTATTAGTATTTCCTGGCTCTCCGTCTTTGCCTGCAGCTTCAGCTAGTTTTTTACTATATAGTAATCCAAAGTCAATAGGATCAATCATTAATGGTTGAAACCCTCCATCTTGGGTTGCATCTGCAATAATTTTTCTTGCATATGGGAAAATAATTGCTGGACAATGTACAGCAAGTAGCATTTCTATTTGTTCTTCTGGAATATTCATTAAATGAAATACCCCAGCATATTTTAATGCAACAATAAATAATGTTTTTTCTTCATAAGTTGCTTTAGCCTCAATAATTATTTCAACTTCGAAGTAGCCTTCTTCAGGCATCTTATTAACATTTAAATCAAGTGATAAATCAATTTCAGGACTTCCTTCGATGCCACTTAGAGAACTAGGGGCATTAGGGTGTTCAAAAGATAAATCCTTAATATATTGAGCACTTACTGCAATATGAGGTAGTTGTTTTTTTTCTTGATCTTCCATAATATATCCTTATTTTAAATTTATAATTTATTTAATATATGCAAATAATTTTTTTCAGCAACCTAAAATTTACGTTCTAGGTAAAGTTATTCCAGTTTGTCTCATATACTTACCTTTTCTGTCAGAATATGAAGTTTCACATTTTTCATTTCCTTTTAAAAAAAGAAATTGACAAGCCCCTTCATTAGCATGAATTTTAGCAGGTAGTGGCGTAGTATTAGAAAATTCAAGTGTTACATGCCCTTCCCAACCAGGTTCTAAAGGTGTAACATTTACAATAATACCACATCTAGCATATGTAGATTTGCCAACACAAATTACAAGTACATCCTGAGGAATTCTAAAATATTCCACGGTTCTAGCTAAGGCAAAACTATTAGGTGGTATTATACAAATATCAGTATCTTTAGTTACTAAACTTTCGCTACTAAAATTTTTAGGATCGACAATAGCAGTATTAACGTTAGTAAATATCTTAAATTCGTTATATACTCTAGCATCATAACCATATGAAGATAACCCATAGGAAATCAGCCTTTGTCCATCTATCTCTTTTACCTGGGAATCTATAAAAGGAGAAATCATTTTATCTTTGATACTTCTTTCTCTGATCCACCTATCTGACATTATTGCCATAATTTATATGTTAAATTTTAAACTTATTTACAATATCCTTAAGTTAATATATAAATTTGGTACACATAGCTATTTCCTTAACAACTTTTTGTTAATTTTATTTTGTCTATCTATCTATATGTGATAAATTTGACACTAATCCACATTGTTACAAATAATTATGAAACAGTATAAAGAGTAATTTATTTGACAGGGTGATTAAGTATGATACTTTACGAGTTAAGTTAAATTAGATGATTTAGGCTTCAGTTTAGGCTTCACAAAAGCGATAAAAACTTATTATTAATAATTTTAGGAGATAAATGCAATGAATAGATTAATAAAATACTTTTTAATTACTACTAGTATAATAACTTTTGCTGGCAAAGCATTAGCTGCAAATAAAGTTGAATCGGGAAATCAATATGTTGAGTCTGATTTAAAAATAAAAATCTCTGCTTACGCAGATTTTCAGGCTGGAGTTCCAACTCAAAGCAGATTAAAATCAGACGAAAAAAATGTTTCTGCTAATCGTAAAGATTTTGCTTTTTATAATTCAGCAGCAGCAGTGTTAAATATTTCAAAAGAAGTTGATGATATTACTTATGGTGGGAAAATAGTTTTAGTACCTACTGCTAAAAAGAAAGGTGCTCCAACTTATAATGGTTCACATGTATATGTATCTAGTGAATTTGGTAAAGTTGAAGCAGGTTCTCCTATAGATGCGGCAAGTACTTTATTTGTGGATGCTGGAGCAATTACAGCAGCTGTTGATGATTGGGAAAGATATACTAAGTTTGATGCACAATCTTTAAGTCATGAAGGACTTTCGCCTTCTTTTGCTAGTTTTGATGAGTTTTTCTTAGATTCAAAATTAGTTACTAATCTAGAAAATAGATCTTACAGTTCAGAGCCTAGTAGAACAGTTAATTATTATACTCCTAAATTTGATTTAGGTACAGCTACAAAAGTTCAAGCTGGTATTTCATATACTCCTGATTCAAGCAATACTGGAGCTGATAATCCAGATAAAAATTCCTCTGGAGTTGACAAGCGTAAAATAACTAAAGATGGTTCTGAATTTTTTGAACTTGATAGAACTGTCAAGGATGCTATAACAGGTGGTGTAACGGTTGAACAAAATATTTCTGATGGAGTTGATTTCAAAATAGGTGTTACAGGTGAATATGGTAAAGCAGCTGGTAGTGCTAAGAAAAAAACTGAAGAAGATGGTGAAGATAAAACCTTAGCAATATATAAATTAAAGGATTTAAGATCATATAATATTGGTGCTGTATTATCTATTGGTAGTTTTTCAGTTGCAGGTTCATACGGGTCATTAGAAAATAGTTTAACTACAAGGGAGTTCCATAAAACAGGTACTGATACTAAATATTACACAGGAGCTGTAGCTTATAATCAAGGGCCATTTACAGCTAGTGTTTCCTATTTTAGGTCAAACCAGTTTAAAAATACTGTAGATACTATATCTTTAGGGACAGATTATGTGCTGGCTCCAGGATTTAAACCTTATGCAGTGATTTCACAATATGAATTAAAAGGTAGACCTGAATTCTTTCCTGAAGTTGGAAAAAGAAAATCACGTGGTACTGTCGCTATAATTGGAACAAAATTAAGTCTGTAGTGCAATATTATATTTACTGGATTTCCAAAGTGCAAATATTTTTGTAATGATGAAATCCAGTTCTTTTAGGGTTTACAAGTCGTCATCAAGAATGGAGTTTATGCTGGCGTGCTGATCAAGTTGATTTTGTTACATATTTTTCCTAGATTGTCAGAACGTAAATGTTCTTGTATTGTAAAGGTTACATAATTCGTTGATGATAGACAAAGCTTACGAATAGTTGGTAATTTATTAGATTTTTTTAACTATTAATTGTATTATTAATATAATATGGAGAGTTAAGATGTCTAAGAGTGCTAGCAAAAACCCTTTATTAAGGCAATTATTTAAATATATTTATCAGGCTGATCTTACTAAAATCACAGAATGTCTTAATAAACCTAATATATCAGAGTTTATTAATAGCTATTATATAGAAGGTTTTGATCAATATTTACAACAAAAATTCAAAAAAGCTCAACACCAAAATGATGTAGAACTTTGTAGAAAAATATTATTACAACAAAAGAATGTCACTGGAGTTACTCCATTATCATATGCATGTGTGTTAGATAAGATAGAAGTGATTAAAATATTTTTATCATGTGAAGCAATAGATATAAATAGCTGCAATTGGGATAATACAAGAGCTTTTTCTATTGCTATTAGGAATAATAATATAACAACCATTGAATTATTATTAGAACATAATGTATCTACAGATTATATAGATGATTACAAACATACCCCTTTGACTCAAGCTATTTACTTATTAATGAGTAATAAAATTTATTTTAAAATAGCAAAATTATTATTAGATTATGTAGATATAAATTTCTGTAATGGCGATGGCTTGAGTCCATTGTGTTTGGCTCTTAATTATAAAAATACAACTGGTTATTACTGTATGGCAAATCCTTATAAGTATTATAAAAAAATTATTAAGCTATTAGAAAAAAAAGGGAGCTAAAAATTTTGTAGATATGGATCGTTATTTTAATAGTGAAAATGATTACTCCAAAGATGAACAGGATATAAACTATTTCCCTTCTGAGTATCATTCCCATCAAGAAATTAAAGATGTTGTTAATTCTTATATTAATAGTATTGGTGACTGTAAATACTATGATGGCCCAATCAAAGTGTTAGTAGCATTTTGTCTAAATGTAAAATCTATGGAAGAGTTTAATCAAACAGTTTGTGGTCAAAGTGAAATTTATCAAATAGATAAAGTCACCCCCATAGATGATTGGGCTAATATCAATTAATTCTTTTGTTAGTGCAAGAACATTTGTGTTCGTAGCAATATAGAGAAAAATGTATGCAATAAAATCAAATCTGGATTATCACCTTGATATAAAATCGGCTCTTAATGACGGGTTTTTATTGCCAATACTTACAGAAGTTTCTTAATAATTTATAACTATTATCTAATAAAAAATCTTAACAAATATTAAAGCTTTTTTTGTAACAGAAATAACACTTGACTAAATAAAATTAAGGGTATATTTTACAAAAATATCCATGGTATCCCATATTAACCCAATTTTTACCATTTTTATGTTAAAATATTAATCAAAGAATAATTTTTTAATTTTTAATTAACTACATAATAAATATTTTGCTGTGAGTATATTTTTATCGAGATACATAAACAAGATAGACAAGAAGGGTCGAGTATCCGTCCCTGCTAGCTATAGAACAGCGCTTGAAAAGGATGAATTTAAGGGGATTATTATTTATCCATCATTTAAGAATAATTGTATTGAAAGCTGTAGTATGGCTAGATTAGAAGAGTTAAGCAGGGTGATAGAAACATTAGATCCATATTCTGATGAGAGGGATGCTTTTGAAACAATAGTGCTTGGTGAATCAGTACAATTACAATTTGATAATGAAGGTAGGGTGATATTACCGCATTATTTAATGGAACAAGTTGGTATTGAAAACCAGGCTTGTTTTGTTGGTAAAGGAGCAGTATTTGAAATTTGGCAACCAGAAAATTTTAATAATCATTTGAAAGCTGCCAGAGAAATTGCACAAAATAATCGTTTTGTTTTAAAAAATAAACCAAATGACAATATATAAATAAGGATAAAATAAAATATGACAAATTCTAATGTAGCAATAGAAGATATATCGAGAGAACAAGCACCGCATATTTCTGTGATGCTTGATGAAGTAATTGCTGCAATAGAGCCAAAAGATGAAGGTAAATATCTGGATTGTACTTTTGGTGCTGGCGGTTATAGTAGAGCGATATTATCTGCAGCTAATTGTCATGTTACAGCTTTAGACCAAGACCCAACAACTAAAACTTATGTAGATGAGCTAACTTTAGAATTTAGTAAAAATTTTAAATTTATTGAAACAAATTTTGTTAAAGCAGGGGAAATATTAACGAATAATAAATTTGATGGGGTTGTACTTGATCTTGGTGTATCTTCAATGCAGCTAGATCAAGCAGATAGGGGCTTTTCTTTTATGGCGGATGGTCCACTTGATATGCGAATGAGTAATAAAGGCCTTAGTGCTACTGAATTTATTAATAATGCTAGTGAAACAGAAATTGCTGATGTAATTTATAAATATGGTGAAGAAGTACAATCAAGACAAATTGCAAAAAATATAATTTTAGAACGCAAAAAAGAACCCATAACTACAACTATGCGTTTGGCAGAAATAGTAAGATCAGCGATGCATTTTCGCAAAAGTAAAATCGATCCAGCGACGAAAACTTTTCAAGCAATTAGAATTTATGTCAATCAAGAATTATTAGCTTTAGAAGAATTCTTAGAGCAAATGAGAGATTTACTCTATCCAGGCGGTAGGGTTGTTATCGTCTCTTTTCATTCATTAGAAGATAGTATTGTTAAGAATTTCTTTAAAAATCATTCAGCGAAGAAAGTAGCTAGGTCAAAATATCATCAGGAAGATAAAGAGGAGCAATTATTAGAGTCAGGAATCTGGTTAAAAATAATTACCAAAAAGCCAATGATTCCAACTAAGGAAGAATTAACAAAAAATATTAGGGCTAGGTCTGCAAAGCTTAGAGTTGCAGAAAAATTACGGGGAGAAGAATTATGTTAATTAATAATAGAATATCTGCATCTTTCACTTTATTAATATGTTTAATCATTGTTTATGTGTTATTTAATGTGAAAGATAGGGTTATTACGTTAACAACAGAATTAGAGTCTGTAAATAATCAAATCAACAATGAAGAAGGTACGATACATATTCTAAAAGCTGAACTTGAATATTTATCATCGCCTAGGCGTTTGCAGAGATTAAGCGAAAGATTTTTAGAAATGAGAACTGCGAATGTGTCTCAGATGGTTAATGATCCTTTGGAAGAAGATAATAATAAAGAAAAAGTAGCGGCGGTTGCGGTTAAAACCAATTTAATAAATGAAAAAATTAACTGGCGTTATAAAAAAGGTCCTAGTCAATATGTAAAAGTGTCAACTAAATAATTAGCTAAATAGTTGATAATTTATAGCTAGCTCTTAATCTGTTATAGGTTGTTTATAGAATGTTGTAAAAGAAAAATGAAGTTATTAATATTAGCTTTTAGAAATTTTATTATAAGGGGGCGGAAGCTAATATCAGCTCCTATTAAATTGTTATTGCGTATTAGAAGTTTTTATAAAATCACTAATTTTCTCCGTTTAAAAACAAAATTAGTTATAAACCATGCTAATCAATATAAAACTACAATGTTTGATATTGAAACTTCAGATGTTGCTGCAAGAGCTAGGATAATTGTTATCATCACTGGATTTATGATAAGCTTTTTGTTAGTAAGTAGCAGATTACTTATTGTTGCTAGTAGTGAATATGTTAATTATAAAAATTATGCTAGTAGAACGAATAATTTCCGCTTAGATATAACTGATCGAAATGGTAATTTACTTGCTGTAAACTTGCCTGCGGCCTCTCTATATGCTAATCCAAGAAAAGTAGTTGATTTAGATGATTCAATAGCAAAATTATTAACCGTATTTCCAGAATTAGATAAAGAAAAATTATATACTGCTTTAAAAAGCAATAAAAGTTTTGTTTGGATCAAGAGGGATATTACTCCAAAGGAACAAGAAAAAATTTATAATTTAGGCTTGCCTGGTTTTGATTTTGAAAGAGAAAAAAAGCGAATATATACATATGGTAATTTACTTGCTCATGTTGTTGGCTATGTTGGTAGAGATACACAAGGTTTAGCTGGGGTCGAAAAATATTATGATGAAGTTTTAACTAATAAAAAAATAACTGATCCGAAAATAGATAAATTACAGCTTTCTATTGATATTAGATTACAAAATATTTTAAGTAATGAATTAGATAAAGCTATTAAGAAATTTAGTGCCATTGGTGGAGCTGGTGTTATTGTCAATCCTAATAATGGGGAGATTTTAGCCTTAGTTAGTAAACCAGATTTTGACCCACATTATCCAGGAATAGCTAAAGCAGAACAATTATTTAATAAAGCAACACTTGGTAGCTATGAACTTGGCTCAGCAATGAAAACTTTAACTGTCGCTGTTGGTTTAGACACTGGAGTAACTACGATTAGAGATGCTTATGATTTAAGTTATATGAAAGTAAGTGGCAAATATATAACAGATACTTACCCAGTCAAAGGTTATAAGACAGTACCGCAAATATTTATGAAATCAAGCAATATTGGTACTAGTCAGATTATGTTAGAGATTGGTAAAGCTAATTTAAAAACTTATTTAAAAAAATTAGGCATGCTTGATAAATTAAATCTTGAGGTTTCAGAGCGTAGCCGTCCTTTATTTCCACCATATAATAGATGGACAGATTTAAGTTTAGTAACTATGTCTTATGGTTATGGCATTGCTGAAAGCCCATCCCATTTTATTCAAGCAATGATACCTATAATAAATGGTGGTATGAAATACCCTTTAACATTAATTAAAAGAGCTGACGGTGAAAAGATGGTTGGTGAAAGAGTCTTTGCTGAAGAAACTTCAAATAATATGCGTAAATTAATGCATTTAGGTACAGTAGAAGGAACTTCTAGGAAAGCAGCAATTAAAGGCTATTATATTGGAGCTAAAACTGGTACAGCAGAGAAATTAGAGAATGGTAAATATAACAAAAAAAATAAGCGAATATCTTCCTGTTTTGCTATTCTGCCTGCAACTAAGCCAGAATATATCATCTATGTAATGATTGATGAACCTAAGGGTATTAAAGAAACATATAATTTTGCTGGAGGTGGTTGGGTGGCTGCTCCTGTTGTAAATGAAATTTTTGCTCAAATGATTGCTATGTATGGTATAACAAAACCAGATGCTAATTCTAAAGAAGTGAAAGATCTATTAGATATAGAATATAAAATTAGAGATGAAACGTAAATTATTACAATATTTTACTGATTACAAAATTAAATCCATAAACTTTGATTCACGCAAGATCAAAGAGGGTGATGCTTTTTTTGCCATTAAAAGTGATTATGCTGATGGTAATGATTATATAGATCAGGCATTTGCTAGTGGTGCTAGAGTAGTATTTACTGACAACCCTGCTAAAGCAAACACTTACCTGAAAGATAATAAAAACATTAGTAAAGTTAGCAAAAGACCTATAATTTATTTTAAAGATAATAGAAAAGCAATTGGCATTGCAGCAGGTATTATTTATCCTGATTTACCTAAACACTTAATTGGTGTTACAGGTACAAATGGTAAAAGTTCTGTAGTATCCTTTATACATCAAATCCTTAGCTTGATTGGCAAGAGCAGTGCTGCTCTTGGTACTATTGGTATTGAAGCAACAAAGCAATTATCACCAGAATTAATTACAGCAGCAAGTGACTCATTAACTACTAAGGATCCGATAAATTTTCGTAAAATATTACATTTACTAACAAAAGAGGATATTCAATATACTATTTTTGAAGCTTCGAGTCATGGTTTAAAACAAAGGCGCCTTGGTGATGTGAAATTAAATACGGCTGCTTTTGTTAGCTTTTCACAAGATCACTTAGAATATCATAAGACTATGCAAAGCTACTTAGAAGCAAAATTAATTTTATTTGCTGAA
Source organism: Rickettsiaceae bacterium (assembly GCA_013214485.1). GTDB lineage: Bacteria > Pseudomonadota > Alphaproteobacteria > Rickettsiales > Rickettsiaceae > JABSSF01. The sequence goes on from JABSSF010000002.1 coordinate 12,370, forward strand.
TATATGCTAAACGATGCCGAAGTAGTACTTAACTCTGATATGATGTTTATTGATTTTGTCACTAAGTTTTTAATAGAGCGTAATATTAAATATAGTACTATTGGTAGCAATGGTGATTTAAAAATAATATCATGCAGGCAAAGTCTTAGCGATCAAGAAATTATTTTTAAATTTAAGGGTAAGAAATATCAATTTAATACTGATATTATTGGTTCATTTCAAGCAAGTAATATTTTAATAGCGGCTAAGTTAGTTTGTAATCTTGGTTTTTCATTTACGGATATTTTGTCAACTTTAAGTAAGTTAAAACCTGTGATTGGTAGATTACAACGGATTACTAAACCAGATCACCCATTTCAAATATTTGTTGATTTTGCTCATACTCCAGATGCTTTAGAGAAAACTTTAATAGAATTAAATAAGGTGAAAGAAGAATCTGGAAAATTAGTGGTGATTTTTGGTTGTGGTGGCGACCGTGATAAAACTAAAAGAATAATAATGGGTGAGGTTGCTGATAAATTAGCTGATATAATTATTGTCACTGATGATAATCCCCGCACAGAAAACCCTGCATCTATCAGAGCTGATATTTTAAAAGGAACTAGACATGCTACAGAAATAGCTAGTAGAGAAGAAGCTATTATTAAATCTATAGCAAAATTGCAAAAAAATGATATATTAGTTATAACAGGTAAAGGTCATGAAAATTATATGATTATTGGTGATCAGAAAATTAATTTTAGTGATGCTGCAATTGCTAGTAAAGCAATTAATTCATAAATATAGAAAAATAATGATTTGGACAAAAAAACAATTAGCAGAGGCACTTTCAGTTCCAGTAAATTGTCGAAATGCTATCACTGGAAAAGTAGAATTTAATTCAAAAAACGTAAATAAAGGTGATTTATTTATTGCTATGCAAGGTAATAGAGATGGCCATCAATTTGTATCTGATGCTATAGCAAATGGTGCTACAGCTGTAATTGTTAGCAAAGAGGTAGATATTTTACCTAAAGATCAAGATAAAGTTATTAAAGTTACAGATACTCATGTAGCATTAGAGGAGCTGGCTAATTATAAAAGGGTAAATTCCAAAGCTAAGTTTATTGCTGTTACTGGTAGTGTTGGTAAAACTAGCACTAAAGAAAGTTTAAGATTGATGCTAGCTAGTTATGGTAAAGTTTTTGCCAGCAGAGGTAATTTTAATAATTATTTAGGCCTGCCACTTAATCTTGCATCAATTCCTGATGATACTGAATATGTTGTGATTGAACTAGGGATGAATCATCCAGGTGAAATAGCAAAGCTTACAGATATGGTACGTCCTGATATTGCGATAATTACTGCTATTGCTGAAGGACATTTAGAGTTTTTTAATTCAGTTGCAGAAATTGCTGATGCTAAAAGTGAAATATTTAATGCTCTTGATATTAATAATGGCATTGCAATATTAAATTGTGATAGTACTAGCTATGATAGATGTTTACAAAATATTGATAAGTTAAATATGCAAAATGTAAAAATTTTTGGTACCAAAGAGGAAGCAGACGTTAGGTTTACTTCGTATGAATTACTTGATGATAATACAGTCCGTTTGCAATATGTTATTAATAACGAGAAAATAGAAATATCAATGAATATGGTAGCTGAGCGCCAGGCTAAAAATTTTGCTGCATGTTTTACGGCAATAATTGCTTTGGACTTAGAAATAGAGAAAGCAGTAACAGCAATAACTAAGTTTAAACCACAAACTGGTAGAGGCAATATAGTAGAAATAGATAAAACTGGTCATAAATATAGTATAATCTGTGATTATTATAATTCTAATCCAGAGTCATTAAAAGCTGCTTTACAAAATCTAGCAATTATTCCAGCAAATAAGAAAGCGGTCATACTTGGTGACATGGGAGAGCTTGGTAAAGATGCTATAAAATTACATCAAGCAATGATTCCTTATATTATTGATGCGCAAGCAAAAACAGTGATATTAATTGGTGAATTGATGAGCAATATTATTAGTTTATTGCCAAAAGATATTAATATATATCACTACCCCGATACTCAGAGTTTACTTAAAGAGTTAGATAAAATTATAGTAGATGAGGAATTAATTTTAATCAAAGGATCACGATTTGTAGGGCTAGAAAAAGCAGCAGAGCATCTAGGAGTTGTCAATGTTTTATAATTTACTATTACCATTATCGACAAAATCACATATTGCTAATTTAATGACTTATATCACTTTTCGTAGTGGGCTTGCTTTATTATTGAGTTTGATATTGAGTATTACTTTTGGCCCTAAAATGATTAGATACTTAAAATCTCTCCAAGGGGCAGGGCAACCAATTAGGGATGATGGGCCAGCTTCGCATTTTGATAAAGCAGGAACTCCAACTATGGGCGGTTTAATGATTATATTTTCGAGCCTAGTTGCGACTTTATTATTTGCTGATTTAGCTAATCCATATATTTGGATAGTATTGCTAGTGATGTTATGTTTTGGTTTAGTAGGTTTTGTTGATGATTATACCAAAATAACCCGTAAGAATCACCGTGGAATTAGTGCAAAATCACGAGTTTTAGTACAGTTTATAGTTAGCTTTATTGCCTTTCTAGCTATTAGTTATTTTGCTCAGCATAATTTTACTACTAGATTAACTTTTCCATTTTTTAAAAATTTATTTTTAGATTTAAGTTATTTTTATTTTCCATTTGCTATGTGTGTGATTATTGGTTCAGCAAATGCTGTCAATTTAACAGATGGTCTTGATGGTCTTGCTGTTGGTACAATAGCTATTGCCGTTAGTTCTTTTGGAATAATCTCCTATTTAGTGGGTAATATTATCTATGCTAACTATTTACAAATAATCTATGTACCTCATGTTGGTGAGCTGACTATATTTTGTGCTGCAATAATTGGTAGCAGTTTAGGATTTTTATGGTATAATGCAAAACCAGCTGAGATATTTATGGGAGATACTGGTAGCTTATCGCTTGGTGCAGCACTAGGTACAATTAGTGTTATCAGTAAGCATGAGATAGTGCTTAGCATAATTGGTGGGGTATTTGTTCTTGAAACAGTTTCAGTAATTATGCAAGTAGGTTATTTTAAATTTACTGGAGGTAAGAGAATATTTTTAATGGCACCTATCCATCATCATTTTGAGAAGAAAGGGTGGTCAGAATCAAAAGTTGTAATTAGGTTCTGGATATTAGCCATTATTTTTGCCCTAATAGGTCTCTCCTCGTTGAAGTTAAGGTAAAAACAAGAGATGTTTGGTAATAATCCGAAACGCAAACCAGAAATTGGTAATGGCGATTTTTTATACATAACTAAAATATTTAAAACCATACAAGGCGAAGGTCCTTATGTTGGTATGGGAGGTATTTTTATTCGCCTTGGTGGTTGCAATCTAGCTTGCCACTTTTGCGATACTGAATTTGAAAATTTTACTAAAATGAATATATCTACTATTATTGATGAAGTTAATAACTTAGCTAAGGATTCGATAAAGTTAGTGGTAATTACTGGTGGTGAGCCATTACGGCAACCAATAGCTTTATTATGTAAAAAACTATTAGATGCTCGGTTTAAAGTACAAATGGAAACTAATGGTACATTATATAGGGAATTACCTAAACAAGTAGAAATAGTATGTTCACCGAAAATAATAGCCAATAAATATCTTAAAATTAGACAGGAATTGATTCCGCATATTAAAGCAATAAAATTTTTAATTTCTGCAAATATTCCAGGATATAATCAGATAGCAGATAATATTTTACAAGATATTGACAAACAAATACCTATATATGTCCAGCCGATAGATGAATTTGATGAACAAAAAACTAAATTTAATGAGCAGTTAGCTGTTGATCTTGCAATAAATAAAGGTTACATATTATCATATCAAATACATAAAAAATTGGGTATAGAATAAAATTAATAAGGTATAAGCCTATGAAAAAATCAGTTATATTAGTTAGTGGTGGTCTTGATTCATCTACAGTTTTGGCAATGTTGAATGATTTAAAGCATGAAATATATGCAATTAGTTTTTATTATGGCCAAAGACATAATATAGAAATAGCCAAAATTAAGCAGCTTATTTATGAATATGATGTTTTTGAACATAAAATAGTAAATATAGATTTAAGTTTATTTGGTGGTTCAGCACTCACCGATAAAGACATATCTGTACCAAAATATGCTACTAGCACCAGTTTGGGTGATGAAATACCAGTTACTTATGTACCTGGTCGGAACACAATATTTTTAAGCTATGCCCTTTCTTATGCTGAGGTAATTGGCGCTAAGGATATTTTTGTTGGTGCTCATGTTCAAGATTCAGCCAATTATCCAGATTGTAGACTAGAATATTTTAAAACGTTTGAAAAACTGGCTAATTTAGCAACAAAAATGGGCGTAGAAACAGGAGGGATTAAAATTCATAATCCATTACTTGCAATGACTAAAGCTGAAATAGTAAAATTAGGTCTTGAATATGGGGTGGATTATTCTAAGACTATTTCTTGTTATGATCCAACTAAGAATGGGGAATCCTGTGGTAAATGTCATGCTTGTTTGGTTAGGTTAGAGGCATTTGCTACAAATAATATTAAAGATCCTATATCTTATGTAAATAAAATTACAATGGAGACGGAATGAATATACAATATTTTTTTGGCGAATTTCCCACGATTGAAATTGGTAATATAGTACTTAGGGAAATTGTTATAGAAGATGCAGAAGATTATTACAATTACATGAGTTGTAAAGAAATGGATGGTTTTCTCACTCAGGATAATAGACCTGAGAATATTGAGAAATCTCAAGAAGAGCTTAAATACTGGTCTAGTTTATTTCCTAATAAACGTAGTATTTATTGGGCTATTGCTAAAAAAAGTGATAATAAAATGATTGGTACAGCAGGGTTTAATCTTATTTCTTTTCCCCATTCTAGAGCTGAAATAAGCTATGATTTAGATCCTAGTTATTGGGGGCAGGGAATTATGCTTAGATCAATTAAAGCAATATTAAAATTTGCCGATGATGGTCTTGGTTTAGTTAGAGTACAAGCTACAGTAATTACTGATAATGAGCGATCAATCAAATTACTTGAAAGAACTGGTTTCAAAAAAGAAGGTTTACTAGTAAAATATGAAATGGTAGAAGGAGTACATAAGGATTACTTTATGTATGCTAGAGTTAATTAGGGATATATTTTATGGCTGTTAAAAGATTTTCACAACAAGAGTTAAAAGAATTTATTAATATTATTATTGCTAAAATGACTGTAGCAAATGAAGATAGAGAATACCATACAACTCCATACAAGCATTTAGTTATAGATAATTTTCTTCCAAAGGTAATGGCACAAAATTGTTTAAATGATTTTCCTAATCCAAAGAAGTCTAATTGGGATGAGGCTAATGATACAGATATAGAAATTAAGTTAAGGTCAAATTGGCAATCAGAATTTGATATACCAGAAGGTATAGTTGATACTGTAAGATTAATGAATTCAGCTCCTTTCTTACTTGCTTTATCAAAAATATTTGGTATTAAAAAGATTATTTCTGATCAATATTTTACTGGTGGTGGTTTAAATATTACTATGCCTGGTGGCCTACTTGATGTTCATGTAGATGGTAACTATCACGATGCAACAGGTTTAAATAGAAGAATTAATGCAATTTTATATTTGAATCCTAGTTGGCAAGAAGGTTGGGGTGGTGAATTTGGTATCTATGACAACAAAGGAGAAAATTGTGTTAAAAAAATTGCCCCATTATATAATCGTTTAGTAGTATTTGATACTCATGATAAAAGCTATCATGGATTACCTGATCCATTAAATTTTCCAGAAGGGGATTATCGCAAGTCTATAATACTTTATTATTATACTAAAGCTGAAAGAGAAGCTGAAAATAATATAATTGAAAAGCCACATAGTGCTTTGTGGAAAAAGCGTAATTTTCTGGATAAAAGAGGTAATAAAACTAGGAAATACAGCTGATAAGCATTATAGTCAATAACTGTGAACTAGGGACATTGTTGCTCGTTCCTAACCTGAGTCAACGATAGGCTTCGCTCACTTGCGCCTAGCCCTATTTCAAGTTATTTGACTATATACTTCATGCAATATTTGGGTTAAGTTTGTAAGCTGTTTTCTGTTTTCTCATACAAGGTAATTTGAATATTTGCGTGAGTTGCATATTTAGATAGCTTATTAACTAAACTATATAAGCACCCTATACCTACTGCTCCTCCACCAATAATAGCTATCCTATACATGTATAAATTATTATCCAAAATTTTTTTTTGAAATGAACTTCTGTTGTTACCAATAATGTTATTTTTACTGTTATTAGAAACAAATTCCAAAAAAAGTTAATATTAATTTTTACTAGTAATTTTTCAAAAATAAAACTAATAAAGGTAGGAATATCCCCGATATTATTCCCATTAATCCCATTCCTAAAGCAGAAAATGCTCCTGCTTTTTCACTATACTGAAACGCTTTTGCTACACCGATACCATGTGAGGTAATACCTAATGATAAACCTATTGCTCTATGATCTTCAATAGCAAAAAGTTTAAAAATTATTGGTGCAATTAAGGCTCCTACAATACCTGTTGTAAATACGAAAAATACTACAAGAGAAGGATCACTTTTAATTTGTTCTGCGATATTTATTGCTATTGGAGTCGTTGTAGATTTAGGTATTATTGCAAATTTTATAGCTTCACTAGACCCCATTAATGTTGCCAAATAATACGCCACCAGAGAAGCAACTAAACAAGCTATTATAACAGAACTAAAAATACTAAGTATAGATTTTTTTATAAATACAAGCTTGTTGTATAATGGAATTGCCAAAGCGACCGTAGCAATATCTATTAAACCATGTATAAGATTTGCAGATTTTAAATAATTCTCATAAGGGATATTAAATATATTAATATAAATTATTACAAGAAATATTGCTATTATAGTAGGGTTTACAATATTATACCCTTTGATTTTTTCTTTAAACCAATTTCCTATTAAGTAACTACCAGTAGTTACAAACAAGGCTGTTGTAGGACAGCATAATATTAATTCTATTCTCATTTATTTGGTCTTTCAATTAACTTAAAAATAAAACAGCTAACTACTAAAGTTAGGATAGTAGATGTGACTGATGCTACTATTATAACCAGCCATTGTTCATATATTAAATTTTGATACATGGTTATTCCTACACCAGCGGGAACAAATAAAATGCCTATATAACTAAGCAAACTATTTCCTGTGTTAAGTAATTCTTGGGGTATTTTCTTTTTTGTAACTAAGACACAAAAAAGAATTATCATTCCTAATACTGAATCTGGTATGGGTATATAAAGTAATTCCACTATAAGAGAGCCTATTAATTGGCACCCTAATATAATAAAAAAACCAAACAACATATTATGTAATACAATTAAATATTTTCAAATATCAAACATTTAAAAAACATCCAAAGTTACTAAATAGTTAATTGAATAATTTTTTATTACTTATATTTTAATATAAATGCATTTTTCCCCATTATTTATGCTAATTATTCTACCTTGGTAGGTTTTTTACAGTGTTTTATGATAAAAAGGGAGTATGCTAATCAACTATTCAAAAATCAAGTAATTTTTAAATTACTTTTTCTATGTTAAGTAATGCGTGAGGTATATAGTCAAATAACTTGAAAAAGGGAAAGCGTCATCACGAGGCGACTATATGTCGGCGTGGTGATCCAGTTGATTTCATTACATACTTTTTTCTCTGGATTGCCACGAACATGAATGTTCTCCTAATAGCGAAAACCCAGTTCTTTTAAAGTTTATAAGTCATTAATTACGAACTGATTTACCTGCTCAAGTCTATCCCTTTTTCAAGTTATTTGACTATATACCCTAAACGAATTACGTAACCTTTACAGTGAATCTTGTATAGATATAAATGGGCGTTACTACTCTAAAGACATAAAAAAATATATATTTTAATTTGCTTCTTTCTTTTGTTCAGTAATTTTAGCTTGATATTCCTTGCTTAATGCTTGTACGGCAAATAACCAAATAATTACTATTACAAAGAATATAGCTGCAAAATAAGGAGTAGCTTCAACAAATGTAAATGTTGGTAGTAATACAAAAAATGTTGATTGGATAACTCCCCCACCAGATTTTCCAAATCTACCACCAATAACATCAACGGCTGCTTTCCCTTTTGTTTGCATTTCTATATCTAAAGGTATATAAGACATTTCTTTTGTAGAATCAAATAATGAATATTTAGTTGCCTTACTTAGGACATTTTGTATCATTCCTAAATACACTGCTAATGCTAACGGGTTTGTACCAAAAAATACTGCAGCATACAATCCTACACTGCTATCAAAGAAAATTAGTGAGAAAAATATTAATCCAGTAAATAATATCATCATAGGAGTAAATATTGCAGCTGTTTTCCATTTTACTCTACGTAAAATATTACTACCTACTAACATAAAGAAAATTGCTGTAATACCTTGGTAACCTTGGAATTGAGCCATAAAATTAGTATATGCTTTAGCAGTTGGATACATTTCTTTAATTTTTGATTTCCATATTCCTTCTACTAAATTAATAGAGATACCATAAGCAAGTACTAACATTACTACTAAACCTAAATATTTTGAAGTAAAAATCATTTTAAAACTGTCGCTAAGGCTTAATTTTGTTTTTTTCTTCTTTTTAACGCCAACATTACTAGGGTCATATAAGTTAGGATCAGTCAATACATTAGAGTTAATCCATTTATAAATTACCATTATCATGATCCCATTAAACATAATAACTACAAATAATGCTGTAGGAATCCTGTCCATTTCTTTTGAATCTACGTTATCACTGCTTAGAATCTGAAATATAACTGGTAATAACAACAAAGCTACATTACCTAGCATCCCAAACATTGAATAAAAACGCTTTGCTTCAGTAGTTCTGGTAATCTTATTAGCGAATTGCCAAAATAACAGGGTGAGAATCATACTTCCCCAAAGTTCTGACATAGCATAAAACATTGCATAACTCCAGTTGCCTCCTATTCTAATGAACCATTGAAAATTAGGGTATGCTGTACTTAAGCTTTCTATAGTTTCTGGGTTTGGATGAAATAATTCTGAATTAGGATATAATACTAAAGCAAATAATGCAAAAAAACCGACAAAAAATGATACCACAGTATAAAATACCTTTTCTTGACTTAAAATATTACATAATTTTGCATAACCAATCATCATCAGAATTGCTGAAGGTAATACTACATAAGTTTTGGTAAAACTAATAGCCTCAGCACCGATAACAGTTACAATTAAGCCATCTTTTATTGATCTTAGTGCAGAATAATTAAATAATATAAAAAACATCATCATTGCCATAGGCAAAAACTTTTTGTTTTCTTGCCATTCGATTGGCCAAAATATCTTTTTTAGTTCTGCTAATTTACTAGTATTAATGTTTGTAGTTGTCATATTCTTAATTCGTTATTTTTTTATCAAAGTTTTACTAATGTTAACTAAACTTTAAACTAATTATAGACGAAGTTAACAATTTAGTCAATAAGATATTTTAATTTTTAATTGATTTTAATATTAAGGTAACCCAAGAGTTACAGGAAAGTATCTTTTCTTTAGCAAATCCTAAGTTACCATAGGAATTTAAGATTTTAGTTGTCTGGCTTTCTAAAAAGCCAGACAAAATAATTTTACTATTATTAGCAGATATTTTTTTTATCTCAGTAGACAATTTAACTAAAGGTTGTTCTAAGATGTTACTAATAATAAGATTAAACTCATTATTTAATGGTATTTTTATCTTTTTTGCAGGTAATAAATTATTTTCTTTATTTTGATAAAATAATATATTTGAATTATTAGCAGGCTTATTAATTTCTGCAGCTTTAACGGCATTTTCATCTATATCACAAGCTATTATGTTAGCATTTGGCCATATTTTCTCGGCAGCAAAACTTAATATTCCGCTACCAGTACCAACATCGATAATATTATCAAATTTTTGTGATTTTAAATATTCTAAAGCATTAATACAGAGAGAGGTTGTTTCATGATGTCCTGTACCAAATACAGTTGACGTTGTAATATATAAGGGAGTTTTTGTTTCTAGCTCTCTGGTTTTAACATCCTCATCTTTTTTGGTAGTGATAATGAAATTTCCAATAATAATAGGCTTTAGTTGTTTTTGATATTCTAAAATCCAATTACAGTTTTTAGCTTGTTGTAATTGGACATCTGTAACCTCTGTTATTTTATTTTTTTTTACTAGTTCAGTAAATTGTTGTTTAAGGGTTTTAATATTCGGCTGGTAATCAAAAAGTATTTCTATTTGCCAAATATCATCTGGATCAGCTAAAATAGTCTTTGAATCTACCTCAAAGCTACTAAAACTAATTGAATTATCGGCAAAAAATAGGGCAAAAAAGTCGATATATTTATTTTTTGTTTTAAAATTCAGCTGGTAAATAATTTTTGGTTGTTGAAATATATTGCTCATTTCCTATACTATACTACAGATTGTTTCTTTAGAAATTTATATTATATATTTTTTTAAAGGTTTATCAATTAAATTAATAGGGAAAATTATGTACAGAATTATTACTACTTTTATATTTTTAATAATTGTTTTATTTAATAATATTATTTTTGCGGTAACAGCGGATGCTGATGAAGTGGCTAAGCAAAAAAAAGCAGCGAATGAGGAGTTAATAAATGAAAGTAAGCAATTTGAACAAATTATTGAAGAATATAAAAAATATGTTTCCTCCATTCCTGAAAATGTTAGAGAGGAAGTTATTACTTATCGTAAGGCAATAGCTAAAATAAATAAGAAAAAAAGACTCCTTTATCAGCAGCTTTCAAAGGAAAGTCAGGAATATTTAAAAAGAGAGCAAGAATACAAGAAAAAATTACCTTTAAAAAGACGTAGTCTTATTAAAATGAAAAAAGAAAATAAAGATCAGCAAGAAAAATCAAGTTTGAAATAATATTTATAATGCAGCAAACTTATTTAAATCTTTTTGATAAGGACAGGTCTCGCAAGATACCTTTATCTGTTTATTTACCAGAGATGAAAGATGTTAATAATATACCTGTATTTATCTTTAACCCTAGTTACCAAACTCAAGAAGAATTAGGAAAATCAAATGTTGTTTTCAAATGTAACAACTATAAATATTTAGCAAACTATTTTACAGGAAATGGATACGCATTTGTTGCAATGCAACATGAAATGTTAGGGGATAATGATGGGTTAGAGGTTATTGATTCTTCATTACCTCAAAATGAAGCACGAAAACACCTTTATCAAAGAGGTATGGAAAACATCTTATTTGTAATAAATGAATTAAAGCGACATTTCCCTAAGCTAAAAACTGATAAATTTATTCTTGGAGGACATTCAAATGGAGGAGATATAGCTAAATATTATGCTAATCATTACCCTAAAACTGTTTCTAACTTAATTCTTTTAGATGCACGTCGTTGTTTTATTAAACCTAAGTTAAATCTAAGAATTTTGATGTTTGAAGCTCCTGACAGTTCAACAGATATTGGGGTTCTTCCTGACGAAGGAACAAAAGATAACCCTAAACGTAAGAATTTAGAATGGGTTATTGTAAAGCCTAAAAATGCAACACATTCTGGTTATAGCGATAGCTATATTCCTACTGAGGTAAGAAAACAAGTAATTAATACTATAGAGTGGTTTTTAAAGTAAAGATAAGTTTCTTGTCCGCTGGTTCGCATTTTAAGAATTAACTAAAAGCTTTTGTGTTGTCACTTTTATTTGCTCTTTCATTTTTAACCCAACCTCCTGATTGTTGGAGTAGGTAATGAGAGGATAAAAGGGAGATAAGATTAGCTAACATTCCTGGTATTACACTATTTATATTTGTAACAGGTTGTATATAAATTTTCCAAAATATTACTACTAAAATAGCTGTAATTGTGCCAATTAAAAATGACTTTTGGGTAGTACGAAATCCAAAAACAGCCATCATTAGTGGTACCGTGACAACTGGCATGTAAGAACCAGCTACTAGTAACTGCAATTCTAGAAGGTCTTTATTGTTTAAAGCTAGAGAAACTGCCATTATTCCCATAAATACCGTAAATAATCTTGAGATAGCTAATTCATTTTTCAATTTTATTTGTAAAGGGCTACATATATCGTGAGCAAATATTACAGCCCCTACATTTAACCATGAATCTGCAGTTGACATAATCATTGCCATTATACCTAATACCAATATCAGTTTTAACTCAGGAAAAGAATAAGTATTAATTATATACATAATCAGATCATTTTGCTTAATGTTTGGATTATGAGCAAATACTACAAAACTAACAAAACAAGCTATAATATATATAATTAAAGTTATTAATGCAGCTATAAGAAAGGAATATTTTATTTGTTTGATATCTTTAGCCATTAATATTCTTTGGAACATAGTAGGGTTTAATGCAGGAATTAAAAAGAATATAAACAAAGATAATGAGTTTAATAATTTTGGTGATCGTAAGTCTGTAATTTGTTGATAATCAAATAATGGGTTTTGAAGTGCATTTTTAATTGATTCAGCGCTACCAAATATTTTCCAAATAAATACAGCAAATACTGGTATAAATATACCGAATGTTAGAAATTGAAATACATCAGTAAAGGTAACTGCCTTAATACCTCCAAAAGAAGAATATGTAATTAACACGATACTGCTAGCTATTATAGCATCTACATTATTAATATTAAAAAAATAGCCAAAAATCATTGAAAAAATAGTAATTTGTAATGCAACCCAACCAGATGCCATGCTAATAGCTGCTATTGCAGTAATTATTCTAGCGTATTTTCCATAATAAATGCCCATAGTTTCAGCAACAGAAAGACTGCCAAAAAATTTTTTTAGTCGTGGGGCTAATATAAGGCCAACTATTAATAAATTAAATGGACTTGCTAGTCTTGCAATAGCAAACCACATTCCATCTTTATATACTTGTGACATAGTGACAGTAAAAAAGCTGCCACTAATCCATGTAGCTAAAACTGTAGATGCTAAAGTTACTGTACTAAAATTCCTCCCGCCTAAAGCGTATTCCTTAATATTTTTAATCCCACGACCGAAATAAAGCCCTATTACGAGATTCATAATCAAAAAACACACAATAGTTGTGGTATCTATATCAAAGGTCATAAACTCAACACTTAATTAAAATTAGTAATTAATAATTTAAAAATTCTGTAAGTTTCTAAACTATTTTGTAATTGATTGCAACTATAATTTGTAAAGTTTTTAAAAGCATCAATCTGAAAATAAGGAAGAAAGCACTCACTTTTAAGTTATATAACAAAGTAAAATGTTGCCCCCTTCTCTTCATTATTTTTAACCCAGATTTCCCCTTTGTGAGCTTCTATAATTTTTTGCACTAATGCAAGGCCTATACCTCTACCGCCTGCTCGAGTTTTAGTTCTAGAACTTGTGATAAACTTACTAAATATATTATGTAATTCGTTTTCTGGAATACCTATACCTTGATCAATAATCTTAAACTGGATTTTATCACCTACTTTTTTAAGGCTGAGAGTGATCTGCTTTCCTTCTCCATATTTAACTGCATTGCTGATCAAATTATCAATAGCTTGAGTTAAAAAATATTCATCCGCATCTACTACGATATTGTCTTCAACATCAAACTTGAATTCTTGTTTTTCATCATCTGAAAATATTTTCTTATACAAATATGGTCGAGTTTTTACTAACTCACTTAAATTGATCTCTCTTTTTTTGAGCTCGTAAGATAGAGAAGTTAGTTTTGATAAATCAATCATGTTGTGTATATAGGTTTTTAAAAGGTCTCCACTATTTACAATATTTTTTATTGAATCTTTTATTGTTGTTTTATCTAAGCTATCATAACTAGAATAAAGTGCATCACTTAATGATAAGATTCCTGTAAGAGGGGCATTACACTCATGTGGCATATTCCGTAAGAATTCATCTTTCATATCTTGTAGCTTTTCTATTTCAATATTCATAAGATTGATTTTATCACGTAAATATTTTGTTTTTTCTTTATGTGTATGCTCTTTAGTTTTAAGCTCATTATCAAAATATTCTACTCCTTCAGCTAAGTGCCTTACTTCATTTCTTATAAAATTGTTTTCTTTTTCTAGACTAGTTACTTTAGCTTTCGTTGTAGAAAACTGCTCCTGTTTTGGTTTAATAAAAACAATTAATGCACTAGCTGTAAGCAATAATCCATATACCAATTGAAATTTCATAGAACCGATACTTCCAGGTAATTGATCTACTGAAAAATGAAGCTTAAAAAACTGTATACTTAAGAAAACACCTGTAATACTCATAAATAAAGCTACATACCAGCGACTCAGTAAGCCCAGTATCATTATATTTATCATGAAAATCATTATGTGAAGATTATTAAAACTACTAAATATTACTTGCAAACTACTAGCAAATATTAATATATAAAAAAGCCCAATATTCCAAGCTACCCCTATGAATTTATCACTTTTTAAACTTGCTGGCCAGATTGGATAAGTCAAAAACATTGAGCTAAATATTATTACTGAATGAAATATTTTATCTAAAATATCTGCATTAGCCGATCTAATAGTTTCATCTATTTCAAACATTGCAGAATAAGTGGAAATAATGGCGAATAAAGCAAATAATGGATATGTTACTTCATTCTCTGGTTTGTTTCTTAAACAAAATTTGATAAAATTAAATTCCTTGAAAGCCTTTATACGCTTTTTCCATCTTATTTTTTTTTCTGCTTGTAACTCAGCAAATTGTCCCCCATCTTTAATACCTACCCAACCGCCTGGTTGTTTTAATAAATAATGACTGCCAAATAAAGTTATAAGATTGGTAAGTATGCCTGGAACAACACTATCTATACCAGAATCTATAAAATACATTTCCCATACTATAAAAATAGTTATTGACGAAATCGTAGCTATTAAAAATGATTTAGTAGAACTTCGAAAACCAAATATTGCAAATAATAAAGGTACAGTAACTATAGAATTGTAAAACCCCCATGTCATAATTAATAAACTTAAAACGGTCTTTGCATTTAAAGCCACAATAAAACCTAATACACCAACAATTATAGAAAATGCTCTTGATAATAATAGTTCATGTTTCGTTTTTATAAGGTTCAAATTGTTACAACAATCATGAGCAAACATTACTGAAGATGAATTGATAAATGAATCACTACTAGACATAATCATTGCCATTACCCCAGCAATAACAAAACCTTTAAAACCTACATTTGAATAATTGTTAAGAAGTGAAGAAAATAAATTATCTGGCTCTAAATTAGGATTAGTTGCAAATAGTAGGACTCCTATCCAACATATTAATAGTTCTATGATTATGCAAAGTACACCTGCTATTATGAACGCTTTTACTCCTTGATTAGTATTATTTGACATAGAAATCCGTTGAAATAATGCAGGGTTCATATGAGGTATAAAAAAGTAAAATAATAAGCTTATATTAATAAAAAATCTTGGATGTTGATAATCAAAGACATTTTTGTAATCAAATATAGGATTGTTAGCAATTGAATTGAATACTAAACTATGATCTCCAAAACTTTGCCAAATTGTAAAAGTTACTATGGGTATAACTATACTAAAAGCAAAAAATTGCAAAATATCAGTGAAAGTAACAGCTCTAATACCGCCAAAAGTTGAATAAAATACTACAACAACAGCACTTATCAAAGTAGCATTAAAACTACTAACACCAAACAACAATTCCATCATTGTACTTGAAACTTTAAACTGAATTGCTATTACACCTGAACAAACAAAAACTCCCATAATTGCTATTATTAATCTAGGTTGTTGTCCATATATACTGCCCATAGCTTCAGCTACTGACAATTTGCCCAAAAATTCTTTCATTCTAGGTACTAATACTAAGCCAATAACTAGAAAAACAAAAAAATCTCCTAGTAATGGAATAACGAAATGTAGTCCATTTTTATAAGTTTCAGACATACCAACTAAAAAAACACTACCACCTATCCAAGAAGCAATAATGGTAGCTGATAAAGCCATGGTTGAAAAATTTCTACCACCTAAGGCAAATTGGTTAATATTTGTAACTCCTCTACTGGAAAAAACACCTATCACTAAAGTAAGAATCACAAAGATTACAAATATTACAATATCTATATCAAACGCCATAAACACAACACTTAATGAAAATTAATAATTAATAATTTAAAAATATGCAACTTTCTAAACTATTTTGTTATTTAATGCAACTATAATTTGCGAAATTTTTTAAATTATCAATTTGAAAATATGTAATGACATCAAATCTGTAAAGACTGCATCATGGATACGGGAGTGTTACAAGACCTATTTTCACACTAATTGCTGTTCTCGTGCTCTTCGTAATTTTTGAAAATCGCTACCAGCATGGTATGAAGATCTAGTAAGTGGGGTAGCAGACACCATTAAAAATCCTTTTGTCCAAGCAATGCGTTCTAAATATTTAAACTCATCTGGAGTAACATAACGTTTGACTTCAGCATGTTTTTTAGTTGGTTGCAAATATTGACCTATGGTTAAAAAATCAACGCCTGCTGCTCGTAAATCCTCCATCACCTGAATTACTTCGTCATTACTCTCACCAAGTCCTACCATCATTCCAGATTTAGTAAATATTAGTGGATCAATTTTTTTCACATTATGTAATAAATTAAGTGAATGGAAATATCTTGCTCCTGGTCGAATCGTTTTATATAAAGCAGGAACAGTCTCAACATTGTGATTATATACATCCGGTTTGCTCCTTATTACTATTTCAACAGCACCGTCTTTCTTTAAAAAATCAGGTGTTAGAATCTCAATCGTAGTTTCTGGAGCAGTTTTACGAATCTCAGTAATACAATTAGCAAAATGGCTAGCTCCACCATCTGGTAAATCATCTCGATCTACCGAAGTAATTACTACATGTTCTAAACCGAGCTTAGCAACAGCTTGTGCTAATCGCTTTGGTTCATCTTGATCTACTAAATCAGGCTTACCTGTTTTAACATTACAAAAAGCACAAGCTCTAGTACATACAGACCCAAGAATCATTACTGTTGCATGTTTTTTTTCCCAGCATTCACCAATATTCGGACATGCTGCTTCCTCACATACTGTATTTAATTTTAACTCATCTATTAAATTCTTGGTATTTTGGTATTCCTTCGAAATAGGAGCTTTAACTCTGATCCAATTAGGTTTTGTTTTATCCATATTCACATACTCCTATTTTTGCTGCTAATTTAACTATCTGAGAATGTTTTGATAATTCTTTTATGTCATTAATATCTGTTGCAGTAATAAAACTTTGCAACCCACTATTTAAAACAAACTCTATCAAATAATTTT
Source organism: Rickettsiaceae bacterium (assembly GCA_013214485.1). Classification (GTDB taxonomy): domain Bacteria; phylum Pseudomonadota; class Alphaproteobacteria; order Rickettsiales; family Rickettsiaceae; genus JABSSF01. The sequence goes on from JABSSF010000002.1 coordinate 29,873, forward strand.
TACGTACATCATCTAAATGAACAAATAACTCATCAAGCAATAAGATCGGCGCTAATTTTGCCTTTTGTTTAATCGCTTCTATCTCAGAAATAATTATCGAAATTAACATTGCCTTTTGCTCTCCCGTAGAACAAAATTTAGCTAACATGTTATCTCTTTGAGGATAATATACCAGAAAATCAACCCGATGTACGCCAAAATTTGTTCTGTTACTTAATTTATCTTTTTGCCGCCCTTGCTGTAACTTTTCTTTATAATAATCAATAAAATCACTTTCAAAATCTATATTTTCAGTAATTAACTTGCTAACTGCCAATTCTGCTTTTGGAAACTTACTATCTAAATTATCAATAGCTTGTTGCATAAAATCAATCACTTTATTACGGTTAAAGGTAATTTCTTTGGCCAGCATTGCCATTTTTTCTTCTAAATGACCAAGCCAACTCGGTTCCATTATGTCTTCTTGTAACATTTTTAATCTTTCCCTAGAATAATGCTCATAGTTACTTACATTTTTAGCATGCTTATTTTCAAAATTATATACTATTCGATCAAGAAACTTCCGCCTATTACTACTACTGCCTAAAAAAATACCATCCATTTGCGGCGTTAACCAAATAATATTTACTAATTTAGTTAGCTCTAAACTAGCTATTTTAGAACTATTATACACTATTTTTCTTGATCTTGGAGCTTTGGTATAATTAGTAGTAATCTCAGCTATCCCAAGCTTACTTTCCATAATAAAATTACTGTGCCAATTATTCTGATAGCTATTGCAAATATCATCAAATTTAGCTTGGCGCAAGCCTTTTCCTGGAGATAATAAAGAAATAGATTCAAGTATATTAGTTTTACCACTACCATTTTCACCAATAATAATAATTGGCTTATTAGTAAATTCAAGCCTTAAATCAGTAAAATTCCTATAATTATTGAGACTTAGAGCTTTGAGGTGGCAATTTTTCATGATGCTTAATTTTGATCTGTTTTATCGTTCTTGGTGTTGAATCTAATATTTCTACAGTAAGCTTATCTGAAATTTCAATTACTTGACCTTTTATAGGGACTTCCCCTGTTTTTGCCATAATCAATCCACCAATAGTTTCAAATTCATCATCTTCTAATTTCAGTTTTAATGATAAAATATTTTCAAGTTCTCTTACTTCTAATCTTGCACTAGAAACAATTAGCCCAGGTTTAATAATTTCATAACCTTCATCTTCCTCATTATCATGCTCATCAGCCATCTCACCAACTATTTCTTCAATAATATCTTCTATAGTAACCAGTCCTGCAACCCCGCCATATTCATCAAAAATTACCGCTATATGCGTTCGATGAATTTGCATTTCAGTCAGTAATTTAGTTAGCTTTAATAAATTTGGCGCTACTATATGTTTTCTTGTTAAAGATTGCAAATTATAAGATTCTGGATTTTCCATTACTAAAAATAAATCCTTAATATGAACAAAGCCAACAATATTATCCAAGTTTTTCTTATAAACTATAGTTCTAGTATGACCATGCTTAATAATCACTTGAATTAAATCATTTAAACTAATATCTACTGGTACAGCAACAATATCTGATCTTGTAATCATAATATCTTCCGCTAATTTTTTGGAAAAACCAGAAAAATTATTAATAATTTCCTGTTCAGCTATACTTAATTCGTTATTATCATTATTACGTAAATCTCCAATAGCAGACTCTATAGTTGGTTTAGATTTGCTAGTAAAAGAAAATAGATCTTTTAACTTCGATAAAAAGTTGATAGATCGTTTTGGTTTTTTCGGTTTTTTCTTCGGCATGTTTTAATTATAAAATAAATTAGTATGGAGATGCAATAGAAAATCTTTTTAATATCTCAATTTCTAGATCCTGCATTATTGTAGCACTATGATCATCCATATGATCATAGCCTATTAAATGTAATATAGAATGTATTAATAAATGAACAAAATGATCCATAAATTTAATACCGGCAACAGCAGCTTCTGCTTTAATTGTTTCATAACCAAAAGCTACATCACCTAAATACATATAATCCAAATATGGTTCAAATTCAAGTATTTGTTCCCAGTGTATTGGTACATCTGAAAAAGATAATACGTTAGTTGTAGCGTCTTTTTGTCTAAATTTTTTATTTAAATCTTGCATTTGTTTGTTATTAGTAAGTAAAACTGATAGCTCGAATTCTTGAACTTTAGCAAAATTTTTATATCTCTGCATTATATCAGATACTACTAAACTAATTTGTTTTTTATTTATTTCTGGATAAGAATCCCACTCTTGCTCAGCAAATGCGATCTCAACTGTAATTTTCATAAAGTAATTTTTAAAAGTATTATAATATTATAGCATAAATAGAATAAATTTCAAAGCAACAAATGGCAGAAGGCGAAGACCAGGATAAGGAAACTAAAACGGAAGAGCCGACGCAGAAACGGCTTGAAGAATCTCTAAAAAAGGGACAAGTAGTTAATTCAAAGGAAGTAACTAGTTTCTTCATGTTTCTCTTTTTGACTATTGTTGCCATGTGGGCTATACCAGAAATTATCAATTTAATAGGTACTCAACTACACTTTTTTATTGAAAATGCTGGAAATATTAAATTCGATGCTGGAACATTTGAAAATCTATGTTTTTGTTTACTTAAAAACACCTTATTTTATGTAAGTCCAATTTTAGTAATTCCATATATAGCAGCAATTATATCTTCATTTCTACAACATGGTGATTTTATATTTTCTATAGAACCAATTATACCAAAACTCTCTAAGCTATCACCTATTCAAGGATTTAAAAGAATATTTTCCTTAAAAAGCGTAGTTGAATTTTTGAAAGGTATTTTTAAAATTACCCTAATAGGAGTATTACTTTATTTGGTAATTATTGCAGACGTTAAGGAGCTTACTCTGTATCAAGAATTATCAATAAAGGGAATATTGCAACAACTAAAAGAGATGATTTCACATATTTTAATTTTAGTTACTATGATTATGGCTATTATTGCCATAGCTGATTTTTCTTATCAGAAATATGATCATTATACTAATCTGAAAATGACACGCCAAGAGGTTAAAGAAGAATATAAACAAACTGAAGGTAATCCTGAAGTAAAACAAAAAATCAAAAAATTACGAATGGAGCAACTAGACAAACATATTAAAAAGACCGTGCCTCAATCTACAGTAGTGATTACTAACCCTACTCACTATGCTATTGCCTTAAAATATGATCCAAATTCTAACATGGTTGCACCAATTTGTACCGCCAAGGGTTTGGATTTTATTGCCGAAGCAATTAAAGAACTTGCTAAAGAACATGGTATTCCAATAGTTGAAAACCCACCACTTGCAAGAGAACTATATAAAAAAGTTAAGGTAAATGATGAAATTCCTGTTGAACATTATGAAGTTGTTGCTAAAATCATCTCCTATGTAATGTCTCTAAATAAAGAAAAAAAACAATAAGTTTGAATTAAATAAAGAGTTAAATAACCATGACTAAAATATCAGCATCAATTTTATCAGCAGATTTTGCTAATTTAAAAACGGAAATAGACGCGTTAGCAAAATCAGGAGCAGATATGCTACATATTGACGTTATGGATGGTCATTTTGTGCCTAATTTAACATTTGGCACTCCAATTATTTCTGCATTAAAAAAGCATACTAAATTACAATTTGATGTTCATTTGATGATCGAAAACCCAGAAAACTCTATAAAGGATTATGCTATTTCTGGAGCTGATATAATTACTATCCATCCAGAAACCACTAAACATTTAGATCGTACTATTGATCAAATTAATCAACTAGGTTGTAAAGCAGGCATATCATTGCTTCCTACTACTAATCCTGATATTATTGATTATGTCATAGATAAAATTAGTTTAATTTTAGTCATGACGGTAAATCCTGGTTTTGCTGGGCAAAAATTTATTTCTAGTCAACTTAGCAAAATCAAAGCCTTAGCAACGAAACTAAGCAGTTTAAACCAGGATATAATGCTTTCAGTTGATGGTGGTATTAATGATGTTACTGCTAAAGAAGTAATCAAAGCTGGAGCAGATACACTAGTTTCTGGTAGCTATATTTTTAGTGGTAATTATCAAGATAGAATTGCTTCTTTAAAGAATTAAATGTTATAATATACCCAAGACGAATGAAAAACCTGGTTTTTTATTCGCCTTGAGTATTAAAGAATAAAATTAAGTAAATATAAAATAAAATAATAATGCATTCAATTCACGAAGTTAGAAACTTACCATATAATTCAAAAATCATTAGACAAGTTATTTTAGACATTGAAAAATACCCAGAATTTTTACCTTGGTGTCATCATGCAAAAATTTTATCATTAGATGAAGAAAACCACATCATAGCTGAACTAGCCATTAGTTTTAAAGGCTTTAAAGAAATCTATAAATCACGTATTGATACTGATCACAAGGGTAATGATTATTTTATTAATGTTGAAGCAATTTCAGGGCCGTTTGAATACTTAATTAATAAATGGAAAATTACTGATTTAGGAGATAATAATAGTGAAGTTGATTTCTTTATTGATTTTAAATTTAAATCAAAATTATTAAATAGCTTTATGGGAATGTTCTTTACTTTAGCTACTAAACAAATGGTCAATGCTTTTGAAGAAAGAGTAAAAGAAACATGCTCTAAGTAATATAATCTAATCTGGATCCTGATGCCAACCAAGGGTTGGCTCATGATGACGGGTTTTCTACTTGGCTTGATATAGGTGTCCATATATCACGGTTTGTAGATTATCACATCGTAAGCGTTCAACGCAAAAATAGGCAAAAAAAAGATGGTCTTGCAACACTCCCATCCTCAGCTAGTTTCTTTCAATCCTAAGCATAGTGCTAATAATTTCTCTTTAAATATTATATCACGCATAAATCTACTGCTTATTTTCAACTTCCTTAATTCAGACATATTTCCTGGTAAGTTTTTACTTATTTTAATTAAATCTTTATTGGATATTAAAAAATTCCTTGGTACATCAAATTCCATTGCACATTCTTCTCGAAATGAGACTAAATCCTTAATTATTTTTTGATCTTGCTCTGATTGTTCTAAATATCTTATTTTCTTAAGTACTCGAGTAATTGGTTTAGCATAAGAATTTACTTTTAATATTTTTGCTAATTCTTTCTTATATTTTGGCCAGTAATCATTAGTATCCATTATTTTAGTTAATTCTTTATACAAAATTTCAAGATAGATAACATCCTTAATTGCATAATCAAGTAATTCTTGATCTAGTGGTCGTTTTAACCAATTAGCTTGCTGATGGGTTTTATCAAT